>JAGDBQ010000091.1 GCA_017958985.1 Bacteroidales bacterium | reverse complement strand
TCCGCCAGCTCCCTGAGCTGCATCTGGGAGGTAGTATCGGATTGCATGCCTATGAAGAGGATTTCTCCCATAATGCTGGATTGAGGGGCCAACTGGGGAGTGATCCCTTCCGGAAGGGTCCCGGAGAGGGCAACCATCTTCTCGCTCACGATCTGACGGGCCTTGAATATGTCCGTTCCCCAGTCGAACTCAGTCCATACGAAGGAGAAACCGAATACCGACGTGGAGCGGACACGGCGTACGTTCGTGGCGCCGTTCACGGCAGTCTCGATGGGGAAAGTGACCAGGCGTTCGACTTCCTCGGCCGCCATCCCGTGAGCGTCCGTCATAACCACGACGGTCGGTGCGGTCAGGTCCGGGAAAACGTCTATGTCCATTCTCTGCGCGGCGAGGATACCGCCGATGATGACTAGCGCCGCTCCAAGCAGGACGGTGAGACGGTTTTTCAGCGAGAACCGGATGATACTGTTTATGATTTCCATAGCAGATCCTCCATCAATGATGATGGCCGGATTCGGCATCCAGGCCACCGGCAGCCTGTGTCACTTTCACAAGGACAGCCCCTTTGGCAACCACGCGTTCACCGTCGGAAAGACCGGACAGGATTTCCGTGCGGATGCCGTCCGTCCTGCCTGTCTGCACTTCCCTCTTTTCGAAATATTCCGGTGTCAGCTGGACATAGACAAAGTAATTGCCCATCTCTTCCAGCACGGACTCTTTCGGGATGGTCAGCACGGGTGTTTCAGAACGAGTGCGAAGGAACATCTCCACGAAAGTGCCCGGAACCAGCCTTCCGTCGCGGTTGACCGAGAAAGTGATGGGAATCAGCGGATGGCCGGTATCGACTGAATGTCCGTAAGAGAGCATCTTGCCTCCCAGACTCTCCAGCGTTACGGCTTCATTGCTTCCGGGACTGCGCACGGTAGCGGTCGTCACTTCTCCCAGCAGCGGGTAATATCGCGGCTGTACTTCGGCTTTCAGGATGATTTCCCGGTTACGGACGATAGTTACCAACGGCGCTCCGGCGTCCACGAATTGACCGCTCCTTACAAGCAAATGCCCGATATACCCACCGGATGGTGCCTTGATCGCTTGGTTACCTGCAGAAGTATGCCGGCGGAGATTATCATAGATTACTTTCGCCTGCTCATAATCTGCCTCGGCTTTCTGAAGCTCCGCTTCTGAAACGATCTTGTCGGAAGCAAGCGTCTGCTTGCGCTCATACTCCGCCTTGGCCAGCATATAATCCGATTCAGCCTTGGCATATTGCACCGAAAGGTCGCTGTTTCCAACCGTTCCGCTTTCCAGGACCAGAAGTGTCTGTCCCGCACCGACGGCCTTCCCCTCCGGGAGCGTTCCTCCGGGAATACGTACTATGCCCGAGCCTTTTGCACTCAAGATCTGCTCATCTCCCTCAGTTGGCTGAACCTGCGCCATCGCCCTGATAACTTGGCCAAAAGGCTCGCAGAGAACCGGTGCCGTAGAGAAATCGACTTCCCATCCCATTTCCTTGGTGAATTCTACACCATTGGCACTTGTAACCTCGGCATCCTCGGCAGCGTGTTCAGCCTCGTGCAAGTCATCGAAGACACTGGCATCAGCAATCAGCGTAGATATGCTGTCCGCCGTCTCCACTTCGAAACGGACTTCTCCATCTCCGGCACGTTCCGGGGTTATGTCAAACATGTATATTCCTTCACGGACTGGGGCTTCCTGTGTCCAGGACTGCGACTTACCGCCGACGGTAAGCGTCAAAGTCACACGACCTCCGGAAAAGGGTTTGAAGTTGTCCAGACGGGTTAAATGCGCCGCTACGGCACTTTCGTTTCCAACTGCAAGCGGCTCCACTTCGGCAAAGACTTCGAGGTCTTCGTTGTAGGCCGTGAGATGGAGACTCGCATCGTGGTCGTGATCGTGTCCGTGTTCCTGATGGGACCGGCACCCAACTGAGGCAATCAACGTGAAAGCCGCAGCGACAATTAAGATATGATTTGCTTTCATTATGCTGATAATCTGAAACTTGCCGCGTCAATCCAGGTAAAGTCGGACGCGGTCTACGACAGAAAATCAGCAAACAGGAGGTGCCCGCAGCCCGCTGGTGCGGACTACAGCATCATCATAATGACGGGATAGATAAGGACTCAGCCTGAGCAGAAGACCGGAATCAAGTGCCGGGCCTACATTCGGCAGAGCTGAAGCCGTAACGGCAAAAACAATGTTGTGATGGGAAGAATCGCTGTCCAGCATACGGAGAACGGCTCCGCCCAGCACATCGCACATCAGACAGTCATCATCCTCATCCCCGTGATGTTCCGTATGGGCGACTCCGTCGTCACAGACATCGACTGCATCGTCGTTCAGATGGGCCACTGCCAACAGCATCTGACAGTGATGATGATGAGGTACGACCAGGTGGGTGAGTATCATAATACTCGCCAGCAACATCATCACTATGGACACAAGCCGTCTCATTTTTACAAAGTTACAATAAAATGAATACAAACCAACATATTCTCTTGAATATCAAGTCTGAGCACTAGCGCGCTGATTCCGGCAGCATATAGCCAAATTAAACATATATTTGTATATTCACAGAATGGAACGATAATCAATAAACCGACGCTTATAATGAAACACATCCTCCTTATTTCCCTTGCTGCACTGGCTATTGCCGCCTTGATACTCCGGCCAACCGGGTCCTGCTGAAGGAAAACGAGTGAATGATTAATAGTTACGTATGTCTATAAACAGGATTAACAGAGAAGTCAATACTCCGGTCGTAAATGGTCCGGAGTCGATGCTCGCACTTATCCGCGAGTGCAGGATCATCCCATTTTTCGAGAATCCTGCTACCGGCTATTCCATCGAGGAGCATACTCCGCCGGAGCTTTGGTTCACCGAGGAGAACCTGGGCCCCTGGGATTGGAAGATCGAATGTATCCATAGTGGAGATATAGCCTATGGCAAGTTCCTATGGGGCGGAAAGGCTGCTTTTGCTACGGTAGATGTGTATAAGGAGCTTATGAACTGGAGACGCTCGCTACCGAAATACCAGCCTGACAAGGTTCAGCGGCAAATCCTGGAATATATCCAGGAAAAAGGCTCCATATCCGTACCGGAAGTGCGCAAACTGCTCGGGATAAGCAAGGCGGCGGCCGATACCATCCTCGCCAAAATCCAGATGCAGACACGGATCATCACAGGTGACATCACACGTGTCTACAGGGGGCCGGATCTGAAGTATTCAGGCTGGCAGCGGAGCAGTTTCTGTACTCCCGAGGCCTTGTTCGAAGAACTGGACTTCCCTTTCCCGGGATATGTACCGCGCTCGCTGAAGTCAGAGCTCACACCATCTGAATCGCTTGATTATCTTAAAGATGTGATCAGCGCTGCATGCGGTTGCATCCCCGATAAAACCCTTCTCAAACTGCTTGGCTGACAAACAAGGCGCCGATCCGCTTCGCCACTTCTTCCGGATGGTCGACCAGAAGCTGTCCGTGGTTCATACCCGGGAATACTTCGACCTGCGTTTCAGGATGAAGGGAGCAAAGGTGCCTTGCCTGGGGCCTCGCTACCAATGCTTCCTTGCTTCCGTACCAATAGTGTATGTCGTTCCCCCGGATGGATTCCAGAGTATGTGTATAGACGTCCTTGTAGCCATCCCGGACGGCTTTCCCCTTGCCTGACGGCCATACCTTCCTGCATTCATCCAGCAGCACGTCAAAGTAGTGGGACCGGAACACCCGGCGCCAGAAGGCGGTCCAGTGGTAGCAGGTCCATACATTGGCACTCTGATAATAGCGGAGCGGGTCCACGCTCCATCCTGGAAGCGAAAGCAGCGGTGCGGCATCCAGGATCGCATGGTCGATCACGACCTCGTTCCTTTCCAGGATGCGGGACAGGATCTTCCCTCCCAATGACAAGCCGTAGGCTGCTTCCAGATGCCCATCCAGTTTCTCATCGACATACCGGATGATCTGTCCTGCCTGATCGTCGACGGACGTGAATCCGGATTCCTTACCGATGAGGAATCCGTCAACCCCGACCGCTATGATGCTGAATCTGTCCTTCAGCAGATCGATGAGCGGGAGGAATATCTCGTACGACACCCCCAATCCCGGAATCAGCAGCAGAGCCGGCCTGCCCTCTTTCCCAAATACCTTTAAATCCATTGTTATAGCAGATAGCGTGGAACACTCTCTTCGCGGCAGAAGTCGATAGCGCGGTTGATATAATCCAGAAAAGGCTTCCCGGTACTGAATACCGAAATGAGCCTGTCCGAAAGACCGGGAGATAGGATGAAACTGTCATCGAGATGCTGTATCAGGCAGAAGTTCCTGAGTTTGAAGAATTCCGAATCCGGGCTGTCCGCCGGAAATCCTTTCGGGACTTTCTTCAAGGCGCCTTCCGTATCAAGGTAAAGCCCCGATGCCAGACCTGAAAGGATATTCCGGAAGTCTCCACCGCCCAGTTCTATATCCTCCCTGACAACCTTCAGCACCCGGGGCTCCAGGAAATAGTTCCCGATGGCGAGGAGATGGTCCCCATTCCCGTCGATATGGAAGTAGTAGCCGCTGTAACCGGACTTCTTGCCACCTCTTGCGACAAAAATGCCCATATGGGTTTTATAGGGGCTCTTGTCCTTGGAGAAACGCACGTCCCGGTAGATTCGGTAAGTGCAGTCTGCCACGGACAAGGGGCCAATGGAACCATCAAAAGACCGGATTCCCTGTATAAGGCGGCTTGCGAGGTCGTTCACCGTATTCCTCGCTTTCAGATAGTCGGCTTTATGCGCATCAAACCAGGTTTTGTCCTGATGAAGGGACAGGGAATGGAGAAATCGCAGGACCTGTTTCATAATCTTATATGTTCTTTCCTTATCTGGCCATCCAGAAGAGTGCCAGGAACGATACTCTTGATAGCATTAACGACAGCATTGAGCTTGGCTTCGTGGATGTAATCTTTCCGTATGACAAGAGAAACGGTACGCTTCGGCACCGGGTCGACTATCGGACGGATGCAGTCCTGCTGACTGTACATGATCAGGTTTCTGTGCGACTCGGGGATAATCGTGATACCACCGTTGTCATTCACGACCTGAATCAGGGTTCCCACACGCCCTCCTTCGAAATAATGCTCATAGGAAAAGCGGCCTTTCTGGAGATCCGAGGGGTCCAGCTGCCTCAGGCCGTTCCGGATAATCCAAACACCCTGCCCGAACAAAGTCTCGGTCTTGATCCGCTCCTGGGCATAGGCGATGTTCTTCGGAGAAACATAGGCCAGGAAAGATTCGTGGTACAGCGGGATTTCAAGGAAATCCGATTCTCCCACAGGTCCAGCCATAATCCCCATATCCACTTCCGCCTTCCTGAGTTTGTCCTTGATGGTATCGGTCAGCATTTCTTCCGTCTGTAGGGATATTGCCGGACAATTCTGGCCTATATGCTTGAATAATCCGGGAATCAGGACTGGTGCAACGGTAGAGATCAGTGCTATTTTCAACGGACCGCTGAGAGCTTCCTTTTCAGATTGGGTAATCTGCGTGATCTGTTCGACATTGTACAAAGCCACCTTTGCCTGGTCGATTACTTTGCGGCCAGCTTCAGTGGGGGCCACGGGATGCGCGTCCCTGTCGAAGAGCAGAACGTCCAATTCTTCTTCCAACTTCTTCACCATCAGGCTCAAAGTAGATTGTGTGAGACCGAAGGCTTCAGCTGCTTTCCCGAAATGGCGGTACTGGTCTATCGCAACTATGTATCGCAGTTGTTGAAGTGTCATCCTGTATGTCGATTGATTCTATCAATGCAAAGATAAAAATAATTATATTGATAAATGAAAGACCACGCAATAATTTTGCAGCGGAAAACTGAATATATGGATTGGAAGGTAATTACCTGGTATACCGGAGTTTCTCTCCTCCTTCTGGCAGCGCTTATGGCAGTGTCGGGAATTATCGCCTGGTTCACTCCCGGAGATGAGAGTCGGACAGCTTTGTTCCTGTCTGCCTTCCTTGTCGGAATGCTAGGCTTCTATCCACTTATATTCATTAAAAGAGGGAATCATCGTCTCACGTTCCGGGAGGGAAACTGCATTGTCGTGGTAGCTTGGACACTCGCCTGCTTGTCCGGTATGCTCCCCTTCCTGTTTTTCGGCCGGGAGTTCACTCCGATCAATGCCCTGTTCGAAAGTGTCTCCGGTTTTACCACTACAGGGGCCTCCATATTGAATGATATCGAAGCACTTCCCCGCGGTCTTCAGTTCTGGCGTATTTCGACAGCCTGGGTGGGTGGAATAGGAATAGTTACCCTGTTCTCGATGATTGCTTCGGGGGCTGACAAATCCACTCTTTCGCTATCCGAGATATCGAATATGGCAGTGGACAGTCTCGCCAGGGAGAGGAACGGAAGTTTTGCCGGCAGGATGCTGACTGCTTACATTTCGCTGACCGGCGTTACCTTCATATCGTTGAAACTGACCGGTATGCATTGGTTCGATGCCATTACTAACGCTATGTCGGCCTGCAGTACCTGTGGATTCTGCACAAAGAATACCAGCATCGGTTTCTATGACAATCCTGCCGCCGAGTGGGTCCTTATCGTGGCAATGCTTGCAGCGGGCGTACACTTCGGAATCTTGTTCCTCGCTTTCATCAGGGGGAAGCTCAGTTATATCCGGAAATCCGAAATCATCAAGGTATTCCTTTCCCTGGTATCTATCGCCATCGTCATAATCACCATAGATTTGATAGCCGAGGGACGATACACTTCGGTCTGGAAGGCAATCCGCGATGCTTCGTTCCAGGTAGCCTCGATATCGACCACCACGGGATTCGCCACGCAGGACACCACATTATGGCCGCCTCTATGTATGGCGACTCTCATAATATGTTCACTTGTATGTGGCTGCTCGGGCTCGACTTCCGGTGGCATCAAGATAGACCGTGCGATCCTCGCCGTAAAAGGGATCAACCGTAAAGTCAAACTGACCGTTTCACCGAAGGCCGTGATGCTGGTGCGCGTCGACGGGAAGGTCAAGACGGAAGCTCAAGTCAGCGACGCATATGGCTATATCTTCTGCTATCTGCTGATTATGTTCTTCTTTGCGGCAGTCAACTATGCCTTCGGGCTGGACTTCATAACCGGTGTGACCGCTTCAATCGCCTGCATCGGAAATGTCGGGCCGGGTTTCGGAGACGTCGGTACGATGTCGAACTACGCGGCATTCCCGGGCATTCTCAAGTTCACGAGCTTGATCGAGATGCTGATCGGCCGTCTTGAGATATTCCCTGCGTTGTACCTGCTGCGTTCGGCTTCATCCCGGCTGTAGGATGTGCCCAGGCCTATTGTCTTCCTCAATGCCTTTCGAACTTCACTGAAACATTTCCGCTGCCCAGAGAGCTTGCAAGCCCTGCCGTATCGGTTATCTTGCCGATACGGGTGTAGCTGTAGCCACCGGCCGCGCCATAGAACAACACTATACAGTTGCCGCTGTATAGCATCAGATCCCCTGCCTCGAGTCTGTCAAAGTGCCTGTCGTTTCTCGGGAGGGACAAGCCGTAGCAGTATTTCTCGTTCCCGTTAAGCTCAGACATATCGAGCGTCAGCGGCAGTTTATCGAGAAAGGCCCTGCCAGTCTCCGAATCTTCGATATCTGCGGTAAAAGCCTTCCCGCCTGCGGTAATGGTCACTTTCATTGAAGTATTGTCGTTATTGGATGTGAACAGCCTGTCGTACCAGGCAGATGTGAGTCCGGGAGCATCGCTGACCTCGGCGGAGCGTATCCAGAGGCTTTCGGCGAGGATATTCCCTTGCGGAATGAGGCGTTTTGCATCCTGCTCTACGCCCGAGATGCCGCTGCTGGCGCTGGTAACTATGAGGCCGATGGTCTTGCCGGCCATATCCCCGCCGTATCTGAATAGGAAACTCTGCATCGGAGCTGCCATCTGACTCCACCAGAGAGGAGTCACTATTATGACGGTATCATATTCATCGAATTCAATCTCCACTTCCTTGATCGTAGGATAGGAAGAAGCCTCCGAAGGATTCCCACGGATCGCGGCTATAAGCGAACTGCCTATGGCATAATTATTTGCAGAATAGTCAAGACCCTCGATGGCCGGTTTGATTTCAAGCGCGTCCACCGTGATGTGTGAACGGAGCGCCGCAGCGATTGCGGCAGAATTACCCGTGAAACTGTACCATACCAGCAGAGTCCTGCTTCCCGTCTTTTCCGGTTTTTCCTTCTTTCCTTGTTCCTGCTCCTTCTCGTGCTCTTCTTTCTCCTCCGGATCAAGCGGAAGAGGGTCTGCCGAGCAGGATGCCAGCGGAAGGAATGTCAGGGAGACGAAAGCCAGCAGGAATAAGATGCGTTTCATTTTTCCATTACAGTTTCTGCAAAAATAGATGTTCCGGCGGTCAATCTTTAACCTATTTTCGCTGATTATCTACCAATAACGCATATATTTTGATATTACACGCGAATTCTCTACCTTTACTAGCGTCATGAAGAACATCCTGAAGCTTTCAGAACCAAATGTCTATGCCCGCTTCCTGAATGCCCCCGTACTGCATCCGCTGGTGAGCATCATCCACTATGATGAAGTGTCACCCATCCGCTCCAGCTTGAACCGCTACGGCGTGTACGGCCTTTTCATCCAGAGGAACTTTCCCAAGAACCTCACCTATGGGATGAAGATGTTCGACGCAGCCGACGGCTCGATAATCGCAGTCGAACCTGGGCAGATCGGAGGGAGGGAAGATGATGGAGAAGAATTCCACATCAGCGGCTGGGTCCTGCTGTTCTCGCCGGAATTGCTCCACGGCACCGATCTGGAAGCCAGGATGAAGGAATACCGTTTCTTCTCGTATTTCTCTACCGAAACCTTGAAGATGGAGCCATCCGAATGGGGCAGGATCACTCAGTTGCTGACGCAGCTGCGGCACGAATTGAAGGAAAACCCCGACTCCCCTTCCCTGCGTTCCGTGATCCTCGGATATATCCGGCTCATCCTTGAATATTGCCAGCGCATATATATCAGGCAGCTTTCGAAAGAGGACACGAACTCATCGGACCTCCTCAAGCGTTTCCACAATCTGCTCCGGGAATACTATCTGGATGGGCGGCAGCTTGAACTCGGTGTGCCGTCTGTCAAATACTGCGCGAGTCAGATGGCCTATTCCGCCCGTTATCTCGGTGATGTAATCCACAAGGCGACCGGAGGCACGGCCATAGCCTACATCCATTCCTTCGTAGTCGAACGCGGCAAGAACCTGCTGATGAACGGGCACAATATCAACGAGACCGCTCATATGCTCGGCTTCGATTATCCCCATCATTTCAGCCGGCTCTTCAAGAAAATGACCGGCCTCACTCCATCTGAATTCCTGGAAAAGTAGCGCGATATCGATATATACCAACAATAAATAATAGACTTATGATCAGACGTTTCATCCTAGCGATCGCCATATTGGCATCGACATTGACTGCCTGCGGGCAAAAGAACAAAAATTCGAATGATATGAAAACCCTTGTAGCGTATTTTTCAGCTACCGGCACGACCGAGGCGGTAGCAAAGGACCTCGCTGCCGTAACCGGCGGAACTTTGTACGAAATAAAGCCGGAAGTCAGGTACACTCCCGAAGATCTGGACTGGACAGTAAAGACCTCGCGCAGCAGCGTTGAGATGCAGGACCGCAGTTCCCGCCCTGCGATAGTAAAGGATCTCGCCGACGCCGACAGTTACGACGTGATCTATATCGGCTTCCCAGTGTGGTGGTATACGGCTCCGACGATCATCAATACTTTCATCGAGGCTTACGGATTCAGTGGCAAGACCGTCATTTTCTTTGCCACCTCCGGCGGGAGTAGTATCGACAAGGCCAATGCCGAGTTCAAGGAAGCCTATCCGGATATCGACTGGAAAGCTGGAAAGACACTCAACGGTGCATCCCAGGCAGATATCCAGGAGTGGGTTGACAGCTTGCTGTAGCGGTCATTTTAAATATTTTTTCAATTTTTTTTAATATATCGCTTGCGATATTAATTATTTGTTGTATATTTGCATCGTGAACGATATAAACAAACAATAAAACAATGATTATTATGGACAAGCAGAAATCAATCGCGGCCCTTCAGGCATATGCAACTGGCCTCGCCGCACAGTCACTCCAGCACAAGGTAGAAGGTAAGATATTCGCAGACCAGGGCTTCACCGCCCTCGGCAGCAAATTTGAAGAGCACGCCGCAGAAGAGATGGGTTGGGTCGACAAGTTCATCGAGCGTATCCTGGATCTCGGCGGAACTCCCAAGGTAGAAACCGCACCGGCAATGCCAGTGACTACCGACCCTGTCGAATATATCAAGGCCGACCTGGCAGTATCCCACGAGCAGGTTCCTATCCTCCAGCAGGTGGTTCTCTCCCTTCAGGATGACCTCAAGACTTACGATATCCTCAAAGCTTACGCACTTGATGAGGAAGAAGATATGCTCTGGAGCGAGACCCAGCTGGATCTCATCGAAAAGATCGGCCTGCAGCTCTGGCTTACCAAGCAACTTTAATATATAGGACCATGGCTAAGATATACGATTTCAAATCCCTGAGCAACAAGGGTGTTACCGTTGACTTCGCTCAGTTCGAAGGCAAGGTCCTGATGGTTGTGAACACTGCTTCAAAATGTGGGTTCACTCCGCAATACGACGGCCTGGAGGCTCTGTATCAGAAATATAAGGACGAAGGACTCGTGATCGTCGGTTTCCCTTGCGACCAGTTCGCCGGTCAGGAACCTGGCTCTAACGAGGAGATAGAGGAGTACTGCCGTCTCAACCACGGAGTCACTTTCCCGCTGATGGCGAAGACAGACGTCAACGGTGCCAATGCCGAGCCGGTTTTCGAATACCTGAAGGCCAAGGCTCCTGTCGAGGATTATTCCGGACTGAAGGCCAAGGCGACGAGGAAACTGCTCAAAGGCATCAGCAAGAGCGTCGAGAAGGACAGCGATATCCTGTGGAATTTCACCAAGTTCCTCATCAACCGCGACGGCACAGTCGTAAAGCGCTTTGCCCCGACCACAACTCCGGAAGACATTGAACCGGCGATCAAGGAAATGATATGATCCCTGAGGAATTCAAATTGGACAATCAGCTCTGTTTCAGGCTATACACCGCTTCGCGCCTTCTCACACAGGCTTATCATCCCCTGCTTTCCGAGCAGGGAATCACATATCCGCAATACCTGGTATTGCTGGTCCTGTGGGAGAAGGATGCCCAGCCGGTCAATGACATCGCCAAACGGTTGCATCTGGAGACCAATACGGTCACTCCTCTCCTTCAGCGTATGGAAAAGGAAGGTATTCTGACACGGAAGAAGGGGGAAACCGATGCACGGCAGATGATAGTCTCGCTGACGAAAAAGGGATCGGGTCTCCGCAGGAAACTGGCAGATGTCCCATCCACTGTCGGAAGTGCGGTCATCTGCGACAGCGTAACTCCTGACACTGCCCATGACCTGTTCCGGATGCTGGACGATATTATAAAGACATTAAGCGAAAAACAATAAGGACGATGGCACAATACCCCTGTGAGAATTGCCGCTTCAGGGCAAAGTACGACGAAAATCCAAAGTCTCTTGCCGGCCGTTTCTGGCGCTGGCATATCAACTTCTGCCCTGGCTGGAAAAACTACTTCACACACCAGGACGAGCAGACAAAGGAAGACCTTCGGAAGAAATACGGGTTTACCAAGTATCAGTAAAGAACGGCGCGGCTGATATCAGATTAACTGCGGAAGGAAAGTGCTGATTATCAGCACTACAATACCGATCAGCAAAACAGTGACGGTCTTCCGGGAAACTCCCTTCCACTCCTTCAGGATGATTCCCCAGACATTGGAGAATACTACATTCAGCGACATCAGTATGCACCAGCTGAACGTGATGAGGACAGGATAGCCGGTAAGGAACCCCTTGCCGAGGCTGAGTCCGAAGAACTGGCTGTACCAGAGAACGCCTGCGAGGCAGCAGAAGAGCAGGTTGTTCCCCCACAGGGACTTCTGGCGGTAATCCCCCCAGGTATTGTTCCTGGCGTTCTGATACAAGCAGTAGGCGGCGTTGGTAAGGAAGCCTCCGAATGTAACCAGCATCGTGGCAGGAAGGGTCTGGAATATGGGTTTGGTACCCTCAAGATAAAGCTCTTGTCCGAAATTCAGGCCGATATTGAAGCAGGAGCTCATGAAACCTGCCAGCAGAGCCACGAATATACCTTTCCCGAAGTTGAAATCCTTGACCGCTGCCTTCTTCTCTTCTTCCGGCAGGGCAGCAGACTTCATTCCTCCCGCTATACCAATTATGGCGATACCGACGAGCGTCACTATCACCCCGATTATGACTGCGCTGGTAAGGTCGCCTGCACGTCCTGTGAATACGGGCCCGAGGATGGCGCCAAGTGCCGAACAGGTACCAAGTGCAATGCTCTGGCCGAGAGCCACTCCCAGGTAACGCATGGACAGGCCGAATGTAAGTCCACCTACTCCCCACAAGGCACCGAAGAGGATAGTCATCCACGTAGATTTCGGATCGGCATTCATCAAGGACATCAGATCGCCGAAGCTGCCACCCGTACCGGACAGGGAGAGCAGGGCACCGACAAGTGGAAACAGGAGCCAGGCGAAAATCCCCTGGATGATCCAGTAACTTTCCCAACTCCAGCTCTTGATCTTGTTGATAGGTACATAACTGGAACTCTGGCAGAATGCCCCGACTGCGATGATGAGTAATCCGAGAATCAAATACATAGCGGACAGATTTTAGATGTTGGATTCAATAATAATCATTATTTCAGAATAATACAAGCCATATCCGCCCAGGTTGCATCCGTCACATTAATTGCAAGTAAATGACAAAAACAGTAAATTTGTTCTTCGAAAGGCATTATGATGGACTCCGATAGGGTTGAAATACTGATGGCAAAGCCGTACTGGCTGGTAGACCTGTTGCCGAAGCAAGTCCCGGAAGGTTCCCCGGGGCAGTACTTCAGGATTGAACGGTTCTACCTCTCACAACTTGGAACACTGTGCCGCAGGTTTGCCGGTTTCCTGATCAGGCTGAACTGCTACTCGGACTTGCAGGTCAGCAGGGATGGAGAGTCCTGGAGCACCAACATCTCCCCGGAAGAGATGATACTCGCATTCGAAGATTCGGCTGCCTCCCACACTCCCCTTTTCATACTGGCCGGATCATCCGACACCCTCGTCTACTTCAGCGGTGACGACCATAACCTGACATTGTACAATCCGGATCCAGACGCTCTCGACCTTATGCGCCAGCTTGCAGCCTCGGAAGGCCTGTTCGTATGGGGCCCGCAGCAATTCCAACCATAAATATCCTCATTATGAAAAAGTTTCCGTTATCGAGCATCCTCATATTCCTGTCACTCTTTCTCTTCGGCTGCCGGAACAACGCTACCGAGGAAGCAATCCGGAGGCAGCTCACGGACTATCCTGAATCTACGGTAAGGGATATCTACAAAAGTTTCTGTCAGGACAATCTCGGTCCTGAGCATCTCATCCAGGACCCTGGATCGGCCAGGAATTACCTCGAATCGGAGCTGTCGACCTACCGCGAGGACCTGGACAGCCTGCGGTACGCGGCGCCCGGCATTTATTCCTATCCTGTAGGAGACAAGGGAAACTATGTACGGGTGGATCTTTCAGCTGTCCTGGACGGCCTGGTAGGCGAAGACGTCCTCCTGGATGCTTTCATCAGGAGCGCGAATTCAGGGAGGAAAGTCAGTCTGGACGAGTGGGCTGACAAGTGGAAAAGCATTTCAGGAATCCTACGCAAGGACTTCGGATATATTCCGGGTGCCGAAGAGGACCTCAGGATACTCGATTCACTGGTCGCCGCAGGCACTCCGATCATCCACCACAGCCCTGCTTTCAGGGCCGCGTACCATCCACATTACAGGATAGTAGCAAAGGACATTTTCGAATCCGAACTGAAACATCTAATCATACAATAATCCTAACGTTTTCAAGCACCTATGAACGTAAAGCACATCGTAATGGCTCTCGCAGCCACCTTGATCGCGGGGACTATGCTCTCCGCCCAGACTCCCGAAGAAATCGTACAGAAGATGTCGACAGAGATGCAAAGAGGCGAGACCGAAGGTTTCGCAATGGACCTGAGCATCAAGATGCCGATCATCGGAACTGTCACCGCCCACAATCTGATCAACGGGAAAAAGTTGAAAAGCACCATAGTCGGCAAGGACAGGATCTCCGTCAGCTGGAGCGATCCAACGACCAAATGGGAATATGAAAGCACGACCGGAGAGATAACTATCTCGTCCAAGGACTCGCCTACCGCTGAAAACAACGATACGGACTATGGGATACCGGATGGCATCGTGGACGGCTACAAGCTCAAGCTCCGCAAAGAAACACCGGAAGCTTGGTACATACTGTGCAAGAAGGCAAGGGACAACAAGGATAAGGACGATCCGAAGAAGATGGAGCTGGTAGTTTCCAAGGCCACCTACCTCCCTGTCTGCATAAGTTCCAAGCGCTCGCTCATCTCGGTCATGATCGAGAATTACACCCTCGGAGTACCTGAGTCAAGCGTCACTTTCAACCCCGACGAATTCCCGGAAGCGAAGATCATAGACAAAAGGTAGGTCATCCTGCTCCTTCAAGGTCATCACAGGAACGGTAACGGGCCAGTCTGCCGAAATCGCTCCACCCGGCCTGCATCCTGCCTTCGTGGCAATCACGTATGAACTTCTGCAATGCTTTCGCCGCATATTCAGGACGGTCAGTATGCTGATAGTGCTGGATGCGGTCTACCTTGATGCGCCTGTAATTCTCCGGAAATGAAAGGAAATGATGCCAGGCCGCTTCATCAGCCCTGATGGCATCCATCACCCAATCCTCGAAGACGAAGTGAGCCGGATCCAGGTCCGGAATCACTTCCAGCCCGGCCGGAGTCATTTCCCCGAGTACTATCAGGCGCCTGCAGCGCTCGAGATTCTGCTCGCACCAGTTGCTTCTCCTCCTGCGTGGGGTGAAATGCTGGATGGCTTTACCGTCATCTATGCGTTTCATCGTACTGTCGATCCACCCGAAGCAGAGAGCGACCTCCACTGCATCGACATACCGTATCACACCCGGATAATCAGCCTCGGCACGGTTTACCCTGAGCCAGAAATCACTTACCTTGTCGTGATTCGCCTGGTACCACTTGTAGAGGTCTTTCCTGGAATGTATATCAAGCAAATTGGTAACTTCCATCGATCGAATGGCATTGTCATTTGCAAATATGCAACAATTATTGTTATATTTGTAGGAAATTTCTAACAAGTTATACAAAAATGCAAGAACAGGAAGGAAAATACATCTTCGGCGTGGTTAAAGTCGGGGAGAAAGGGCAGATCGTCATTCCCCGTGATGCCCGCAAGCTATATGACATCAAACCGGGAGACGCACTGATAGTTTTGGGCGACCAGCGTGGTATCGCCATGCTGAAAACCGAGATATTCCAAAGTGCTGTCGACCAGGCGATGGAGGGCCTTACGAAATGAGGAAACACTGGCTCGACAATCTCCGCTGGGTGACCGTACTGCTGGTACTGTTCTACCACGTCATCTATTTCTTCAACAACAAAGGAGTATTCGGCGGCATTGGAGGGTTCGGAGACGGCCCGCAATACCAGGATGTGGTAATGTACATACTTTACCCCTGGTTCATGCCCCTGCTTTTCCTCCTTGCCGGGATAAGCGCCCGCTACGCACTCGAGAAGCATACGGCCAGGGAATGGTTCAAGGCACGCACACGCAAACTCCTCGTGCCCGGGACGATAGGCCTGCTCGTGTTCCACTGGATGACAGGCTATTTCAATACCGCCGTTGCGGCAAGGGAGGGAGCCCTGGACAATATCACAGGAGTGGGAAGGTATATCATGTGGGCGTTCAGCGGAATAGGACCTCTCTGGTTCATACAGCTGCTGTGGCTGCTTTGCGCCGTCTTGCTGCTCGTTCGCGCACTGGACCGCAAGGACCGGTTCCGGGATTGGTGCGGGAAAGCCGGGATCGTCGTCCTGATCCTGTTGGGAGTTTTACTCTAGGCGGGAGAACAGACGCTTATCCAGAATCCCAGGACTGAAAGCCTGGACGGACTCCTGAATCTGTACAAGCCTCTGTTCTATCTGGTTCCTTTCCTGCTTGGATATTTTGTATTCTCGCACGACCGGGTGCAGGAAAAGCTGAAGGGAGCCTGGATTCCGCTCCTGGTCTGCGCAATCGTTTCCGGCTGCATCCTCATCGGTACGACTTTCGGGCAGGACAACACCTCCCCTAGTTACCTGGGCAGCCCGCTCAACTCACTTTACGGATGGCTTGCCTGCCTCGCAATGATGGGTCTGTTCCAGGCAAAATTCGACCGGACAGGAGCCTTCGCGGGTTATATGACACGTTCAAGTTACGGGCTTTATATTGTTCATTATCTTGTGATTGTAAGCATCGGATATATGATGAAGACATATACACAGCTTCCCCCGTTCGCTATGTATGCCATCCTTACGGTTGCAGTATTCACACTCTCTCCGCTCCTATACGAGATACTCCGGCGCATTCCATTCATCAGATGGGCTGTGCTGGGTATGAAACTTGATAGAAGTATCTCAAAACCGTCAAAGTAATGCAAAAATTCCTGTCGGGCATATTCTTCCTGCTCTGTTTCCTTCTTGCAGGAACATCGATGCACGCCCAGCGCATCACGGACTCAGGGTTCAGGACCATCGGGTACATAAAGTCGGACGGCACCATACAGGACGGCTCTTACAGGACCGTCGGCTATTTCAAGTCGGACGGAAAGATCCAGGACTCGTCTTTCCGGACCATCGGATACATCAAGGGCGACGGTACCGTGCAGGATGGATCATTCCGCACCATCGGGTACATTAAGAACAATGGTACCGTGCAGGATTCAGGGTTCAGGACCATCGGGTACGTGAAGTCAGGCGGCACGATACAGGACGCCTCCTTCCGGACAATCGGCCACGCGGACGGGGTGTCTGCCAAGCGGGCGGCCTGGTTTTTCTTTTTCGGAAATTGATGTAAACGCTTGTATTTGAGAAAACTATTCGTATTTTTATGGCATTGAACAACAATGCACTATGAGCCTATTAAAGAATTTGTTCGAGATTGCCGGCAAAGTAGCTTCCGTTGCCCAGGAACTGGCCGCCAAGCAAGAGGCCGAGGCCAAGCCTAAGCCGTCATACTCCCCTTCCTACGATCCAGCTCCAGTCCAGGAGAAAACTCCTGCGGAGTGGCGCGATTATTTCCGCGGCATCATCCAGTCGGAGTGCCCCGGATATGAGGTCCGCGAGAATGTGCCTGTAACCGACCTTGCCGGCAACGCTGCCGACGAGGCAAAGCTCTACAAATCCCGTCCGCTCCAGGTTTACAAAGCCGAATGGGGAGAGCCATATTCCTTCGTACTGTTCCAGGAAGGAGCACCCAAGGGAGTAGTGATGCTGGGAAGCGGTCACAGCCACGATGCCAATGTGAAGTTCCTGATTGCCAGGATGTACGCCAAGAAGATCGGCATACCTTACATCAACTTCTACACCCAGATGCCGAACGAGCGCGGATATGTTGCAAGCCGCATCCACAGGTTTCTGGGATAACCATCTGAAAAAGGGGATGCAACGCATAGTTGCGCCTGCGAAGGACGCAGCATCACCGACTTAATGCCTTGCAGGCGGCAGGATGATGTCCCCGTCCGGTGATCAGCAATTTTGCTGATTCAAAATCTTTCCCCTTTTTCTTTTCTTTATGCAAAGCATTATCTTTCAGCTCGACGACCAGGCGGTTTGGGAGGAATTCCTCGCTCACCGCCTGGTCAAGGGTCGTTTCAACTGGCCTATGTTCAGTGATGCGGACGACTGGGTCGGGAATGAAAGATACATTACGGCCGTACGTGCGATCATAGGCGGTGAAGGACCCGGCATCCCTGAGAAGAAGCAGATAAACAAGATGGGAACGGGAAAGAAACGGACGATATACTGTTTCCCTCCCGACGAGACCAGGGTCCTCAAGCTTATGGCTTTCCTTCTGTATCGCTACGACGACCGGTTCTCCCCTAACTGCTACTCCTTCCGCCGCGGGATCAAGGCCAGCGACGCAGTATTCCGCCTGCGTAAGGAACTGCGCGGCAAGAAGATGTGGGCATACAAGCTCGATATCCACGATTACTTCAATTCCATTCCGATCCCCAGACTTCTCCCGATCCTCAAGGATATGCTGGCGGACGACCCGCCGCTCTACGCTTTCTTCGAAAGGATGCTGACGGACGGAAGGGCACTTGCCGACGGCAAGATAATCCAGGAAAACAGAGGTGTGATGGCAGGTACTCCGACATCCCCTTTCCTTGCCGATGTCTATCTGATGGAAGTGGACCGGCATTTCGCGGATGCCGGAGTCGTATATGCCCGGTATTCGGACGACATCATACTCTTCGCACCGGACAAGGAAGAGTTGGAGGCCCACAAGGCCGTCCTGCTCGGATACCTGAAGGAATACGGTCTGGAAGTCAACCCTGACAAGGAAAGGATATACCCGCCGGACAAACCATTCGAATTCCTGGGTTTCAGGTGCCAGGGAGAGGCTATAGACATTTCGGAGGCGGTCCGGAGCAAGATGAAGGGCAAGATCAGGCGAGCGGCACGATCCCTCCGGCGATGGAGCAGCATCAATGGAATCGACGCCGTAAAGGCCGCCGGAGCCCTGATAAGGAAGTTCAACGCGAAACTGTTCGAAGGTGAGGACCCCGATTCCCTGAGCTGGTCCAGGTGGTTCTTCCCTGTCATCAACAGGACCGAAGGCCTGAGAGAGATAGACAGGTACCTCCAGCAGTATATCCGATTCCTGTCAACGGGCAAGCACAATAAAGCAAACTACCGGCTGCGGTACAAGGATATGAAATCCCTGGGCTACCGCAGCCTGGTACACGAGTATTACCTGTACAAGGGGAAAAACTAGAGCTACAGCTCGTTCGGGTGGATCTTGCGGTACAGTTTCATACTGGTGACAAGAGCTCCGAAATCAGTCTTTGGAATATGGGTGGCGCGGATATAGCCCTCCCTCTGAACGCTGAATTCCAACAACTTGCTGACCAAGAACCTCCGGTACGTAACCTTCACCGGTTCCAATTTGTCGTTCGGGAAGGCGGGAGCCAGGCAACCCTGGACTTCCATAAATGTTCCGGGAGAGGTCTTGTACAGGCCCTGCATCTGCTGGAGTGCGATCATAGCATCCGTCAGGGTTTCTCCCAGAGGGATGAAAAGCTCGAAAAGAGGGTCGAAGTTGATTTGGATCACATCGTCTCCGATTCCCAGGGTTCCGACAGAAAGATAATAGTTATTCACGCTGTCCTTCGGCATATTGAATACTTCGAGGGATACGGCGCCGTCATTGATTTCAACCTCTGCCAGCTGGAGTCGCTGAGGGATCTTTTTCTCCTGAGCTGTTGCAGCTACGGACCAGACAAGCAAAGGGATGAGGAAAAGAAGCTTTTTCATCGGTGTGTTTTATTTAATGGATTCAAATATAGTAATATTCGTGGAGATATGAAACTGCGTATGGACAATCACTTCACTTCGAGCCGGGGCTTGACAGGATCGATGAGATGGTATATCCTGTCCCTTTCTACGGAGACTACCCCTTCGACACCCTTGAACCAACTGATGGCCTTGTAAATATCAGAACCTTCCGGAATGCGGATGGCGATGCCGGGCATCATCTTGTAGTCGTATTTCAGTTCTGCACCATATTCTTCAACCGCCTTGAGAAGCGGGCCCTTGCCGGTTCCCTCGTCATACAATATCAGAAGCGTGTCAGGGCTGTAAAGCTCGTCATCGAACAAACTGACACGGAACGGCCCTTTGAAACGGGAATAGACATTCACCACATAGGTGTTGGAAGATATCTTCTCTTCCGAGGTGACCGTATCGTCGTCGACTATGTGGAAATAATAGGTCTTTCCCCTCTCGTACTGGTCGTCGTCCTCGCCCAGGCCCTTGTTGTTTTCCCATTCAGCCTCGGTATAGATTGTCACCGCAGCACGATAGATCTCATAATGCCAGGTATCCTCTACCGCCCCGGAGAAACTTTTCGTATATCCGAGTCCGTTGCCTGCAAACTCCATGACCGACCGGGCATCGACCCCACGGGATTCAATTATGCCGGCTGTCTTGTACTGTACCTCGGAAAGGACCCAGCCTCCCAGGAGGTTTATCTTGTTGCCGAGATGGTCGCGGTAGTCGCCCGGTTCCATTTTTTCACAGGTGGAAGCGCACAGGGCCATCGAGACGAAGGCCAAGGCGAGCGATAATCCATTCATCCTTTTCATCTTTATGAGTCATCTGGTCCGGTTGTGCTTCATACCAAGATAATGCCAGATTATTTCACTAACTTAGCACCATGAACGACAATATGCTTCTTGGATATATGCTGGCCGCGGCCGACCCCTCGCAGGTAGAAGGTCTTTTGCGCTTCTTCAAAACCGGCAAAGGCCAATACGGAGAAGGAGACAAGTTCCTCGGAATCAAGGTCCCGGAGACGAGGTCCATCGTGAAAGCTTGCTGGCAATCTGCGGGCTTTGCCGAGCTGGAGGAATGCCTTTCCAGCGAATATCACGAAGTCCGGCTGGCAGCCCTGCTCGCCTTGGTAGAGATATTCAAGCATCCGGCAAAGACCGGGATATCCAGGAAGGAATGTGTCGATTTCTATCTCTCACATACCCAAGCGATCAACAACTGGGACCTGGTGGACCTGTCCTGCTATCCCCTGCTCGGAGAATGGCTCCTGGACAAAGACAGGTCCATCCTGTATGAACTCGCCCGCAACGGGAAGACTATCTGGGAACAAAGGATAGGAATGGTAAGCACGATGGCATTCGTCAGGAAGGGGCAGACAGCAGATACTTTCGCAATCGCCGACATCCTCCTGGACCACCCTCACGACTTGATCCACAAGGCTGTGGGCTGGCTGCTCAGGGAAGCCGGCAAACGTGACAAGGATGCCCTTGTTGCCTGGCTGGAGCCCCGCTGCCGCAAAATGCCGCGGACTATGCTGCGGTATGCTGTAGAAAAGTTCCCCGAGAATGAACGGAAAAGCTTTATGGCCAGATGATGACAATACGAAAGAATCAACATTCATTTGATATGGTTGGAGAAATCCTGGAATACAACAAGCACTACGTTGCCTCAAAGGCATACGAATCCTACATCACGGACAAGTTCCCGGCCAAGAGGCTGGCTATCCTGACTTGTATGGACACCCGCCTCACCGAGCTCCTTATGAAAGCCCTGGGGCTCCGCAACGGAGACGCCAAGGTCATAAAGAATGCAGGCGGACTCATACTGTCAGAAACAGACTCGGCGATACGATCCCTTCTGGTCGCGATTTACGAACTCGGCGTGAAGGACGTGATGGTCATACATCACTCAACCTGCGGAGCGTGCCATATGAGTTATGAAGAATTCAAGCCGCATATGCTGGAAAGGGGAATATCCCGGGAGACACTGGTGGAGTGGGAGGCCAAGGGCATCGGAAGCTGGCTGGAAGGGTTCCACGATACGGTTGCCTCCGTAAGGAAGACGGTCAAGTCGATAAAAGATCATCCGCTTGTTCCGGAAGATGTCACTGTGCGCGGCTTCATAATTGATTCGGTAACCGGCGAACTGACTGAAATACAATGATAAAACTGATCATATTCGATTTCGACGGCACTCTCGGAGATACCAGGGCGAACATAGTCCTGACTATGCAGGAGACTCTCAGGGCCCTGGGTTATCCCGTTTCAGACGAAGATACGATAGCAGCGACCATAGGTCTGACCCTGGAGGATGGTTTCAGGGAACTCATTCCGGGACTGACGGATGCCGACACGCTCCGCTGCGCCGACTTCTACAGGGAGTTGTTCGAACTGAACCGCAAGAAAATGGTTCCGAAACTCTTCCCCCACGTTGACGAGACGCTTCGTTCGCTCAAGGACAGAGGATTCATCCTCACTGTCGCATCTTCCAGGCAGTCCGGATCACTCAAGGGATTCCTGCACGACATGTCGGTCGAGGACTGCATTTCCTTCGTACTGGGAGCGGACAGCGTCGAGAAGGCGAAACCGGATCCGGAACCCGTCCTGAAGACAATGCAGGAGATGGACATACCCCCGGAAGAGAGTATCGTCGTAGGAGATATGCCTGTAGACATAATAATGGGACGCAGGGCCGGGACCTCGACCGTTGGAGTGACCTATGGCAATTCCAGCCGCGAAGCCCTGGCGGAAGCGGGAGCGGATATGATCATCGACGATATCTCGGAGATCCTCGGCCTCGTCTGATCACCGAGGACCGCCAGACTGGTCAGGACTCTGTGTAAACGACCGGCCTGTACCTAGGCACAAGGGATTTCATAACCACCCAGGACAGGAGGTATGCGATCCCGCAATAGCAGAATATCACGAAATAACCTGCAGGCTTGCCTTCGAATCCGAGGAAACGGAAAGCGCTTCCGGCTCCTTCCGCATAAGTGAACAGGTTCCCTGCAATTTTCTGAAGCGCCATCGTGGATATTCCCCCGGCAAGAGAGCTGAGTCCTGTCATCGTGGCGATGGTGCTCTTCGGGAACAAGTCGGAGATCACGCTGTACTGGTTGGCCGCCCAGGCGGAATGCCCGGCAGCAGCGAGACCGATGAGGACAGCCGGCCACCACGGAGAATTGAAGGAAGCACCGAGAGGCTGTGCAAGCAGGGAGAACAAAGGGAAGAGTGCGAATATGAACATCGCCCTCATCCTGGCATCATAAGGATGCATCCCCCTCTTCTCCACGAAGTACTTCGGAACATACCCTCCGAATATAGAAAGGACCGAGCAGATGGCGTACAGGGTTATCAGAAGCAGTTTTCCGGTAGTGGAACTGGCCTTCGCCCCGAACTGGGTATCGAAATACGAAGGAGCCCAGAAGAGGAAGAACCACCACACGCAGTCCGAGATGAATTTCCCGAGTATGACACACCAGGCCTGACGGTAACGCAGGCACTGACGCAGAGGGATCGGTTTGACGGCTTCCGAAACTGCCTCCCCTGCCTCATCTCCGGTGTCATCCTGGTGGATATATTCAAGTTCGCCCGCATTCACATACCTGCTTTCCTCAGGCTTGTCATAGAGGAATATCCAGAAGAATACCCAGATATAGCCGATCGCACCTATGATGATGAAAGCCATTTCCCAGCCATAGGACTTCGCCAAGGCCGGGATGCAGAGAGGCGCGGCAAGGGCGCCCACGGAAGCTCCTGCATTGAATATCGTAGTTGCGAAGGCCCTGTCCTTCTTCGGGAAATACTCTGCGGTCACCTTGATGGCCGAAGGGAAATTGCCGGCCTCACCAAGAGCCAGTACGCCACGGCAGAACATGAACAGATATACGGACGTCACCGAGACGGCAAGGGCTATGTTGCTACCGGCCTCAACCGCCTTGAGGGCGGAGGCTGACTCAAGTCCGGTAAGGGACGCCGTCATCCATCCCGTTGCTGCGTGAAGGCAGGCACCGGTAGACCACACCAGTATGGAGATCAGATATCCCCTCTTGACCCCTATCCAGTCTATGAACTTGCCCGCAAAAAGGCAGCATACTGCGTAGAAGAGCGAGAAGAATCCGGTCACAGTACCATATTCGGCATCAGTCCAGTGGAACTCCGGCTTTATGAACTCCTCGTAGGTCAGGGAGAGTACCTGCCTGTCCAGATAGTTGATGGTAGTCGCGAAGAAGAGCAGCGCACACATCCACCATCGGAAGGAGGTCATCGAAGATGCATAATCAATCTTTTTCATTGTATTCTGCAAGGGCCTGATAGAATGCCCTTATATTCTCGAAAGGAGTGCGTGGCGGGACATCGCATCCCGAAGACAGGATGAAATTGTCATATCCCGAGGTCTTCTCGAGCAACTCGCTGACGGCCGAATGGACCACTTCCGGGGAAGCTTGCTGGAATATCCCGACGGGATCGATATTGCCCATTACAGGAAGGTCCCGAGGGCAGATGCGCAAGGCCTCGACCATATCGGCACGGTTGCCTAAGTGCAGGGCGGCGGCACCGGAACGGATCATTGCGTCAGTGCAATGCCCTGTGTTCCCGCAATTGTGCAGGACGACGGAGAAACTGTCATCCTGAACCGCATCGACTATCCTGCGGACATATACCGACGAATATGAATAACAATCCTCGTTGGACACAAGTCCGGAAGCCGGCTCGGCAAGGATGACACCATCTGTACCGGCCTCTTTCATCGCCTGTATATAACTGGTAATGAACGTTGTACACTTTTCAAGAAGCATAGTCACCGTTTCCGGCTCGATGTACATTGCCATCATCAGCTCAGACAAGTCGAACAGCCTGCCTGCGAGGGAGAACGGACCTATGCAACCCCCGTAAACCTTCTTGCCTTTGATGCGGGATGCAACAATCCTGTTAGCTTTAAGATATTCTCCTACCCTGCCCGCATCAAGCGAGGGAACCTCAAGGGCCGCGACGGAATCGGCATCAGTGACCAGCCGGCCTACGATATTCGGTATCGCATTTTCGCTGAAACGTACCTCGGCACCGAAAGCCTCAGCCTCGACAGTGAGGTCCATGATTGCAGTGACCGCATCTGCCGGGAACTCCGCTTCAAGAGCGCATATGGCATCTGCGTGTACCTGGCCGTCAGTCACCGCCTGCAGGACGGTACTGCCGCATAACTCTATCCCCGGGTGGGTCATAATGGGGATAGCTAACCTTTTCTTCTTTTGTAACATTTGGTGTTCTTGCAAATCTGACAATGATAGGGCTGGCGCTGAAGATCCTTCCCCATAGCGAAGAATCCGCTGACGGACTTCTCAGGAGCCATAAGGGAAGTATCGGAGAGGACGATCCCGCAAGGATGCTCCGGGAAGAGGGAGAAGAGGATATGCTGCTCCCGGATGTCCCAGTTGCAGTAACCGGGGCTGTACGGCATCGAAAGCGTGCGCAGATCGTCATAATCACTTTCTATCCTGGCCACGGTCATTTCCGCCAGGACGGTTCCGATCGCGTCCGCGATGAAATCGGACACGATATCGCCTTCGCTCTTCAGGGCTTCCTTCGCACGGTCGTATTCCCAGCCGGCGGTACCCACGAAAAGCAAGGCGTGTGTCATTCCTTCCAGGTATGAACAGATGATCCCTTCCGGAGTGAAGGTCTCCCCTCCCATACGCACACTCCTGGGCGACAGCTTCTCAGCCTCGACAACCTGGTACATATAACGGAGGGTAGCCTGGGGGACAAGGCGGTCCCTCAGGCCGAGCACATAGTCACGTATCCGGGCTTCCGGAACCGAGTCCCGGTAACCCATCGCGAACCATACCTCTTTTTCAGGCAGCTCTTCCGGAGTGATCTGGAAAGACTTCTGTATCATACCGCTACAAGCTGTTTCGCTACGGCCACGGCTTCATTGGCGTTGGAGCTGTATCCGTCCGCACCGATCCCGGATGCGAAATCAGAAGTGAGGGGCGCTCCTCCCACCATTATCTTCACGTTCAGGCCAGACTCCCTGACAGCATCCACTATATCCTTCATATAATCCATAGTGGTGGTCAGAAGGGCGGAAAGGCAGATTATGTCAGCCTCATTCTCCTTGGCGGCCTCGATGAAACGCTCCTTGGATACGTCGGTACCGAGGTTGATCACCTTGAAGCCGCGACCCTCGAGCATCGAAGCCACGAGGTTCTTGCCGATATCGTGGAGGTCGCCTTTGACTGTACCGATGACCACTGTTCCGAGAGTGGTGGTCTGCCCGGCCATCATCAATGGTTTCAAGATATCCAGGGCTCCTTTCATAGCCCTGGCACTGAGAAGCAGGTTCGGAACGAATACACGTCCGGCCTCGAATTCCCGGCCGATCGCCTCCATCGCAGGTATCATCGAGTCATCGATGATTTCCTGAGGGGTTTTGCCAGAGTCCAGGGCTTCCTGGACCGAAGTCTTCGCAACGGGAGCAAGTCCCTTGAAGATCGCATTGTAAAGATTGTCCATCTTAAGTTCGTATTTCTTTCAAAGTATCCATAAGTGCAACTACATTCTCCACCGGCACGTTAGCCTGGATATTATGCACCGCATTGTAGACGAATCCTCCTCCCTTGGAGAAGATATCGCAAAGTTTCATCACTTCTTCCCTGACCTGGGCGGGAGTCCCGAATGGAAGCGTCTTCTGGGTGTCCACGCCTCCGCCCCAGAATGTAACCCGGTCCCCGAATTCATCCTTGAGTCTCCGGGGGTCCATATCCTTGGCCGCGATCTGAACCGGATTGATGATATCGAACCCGGCATTTATCAGGCTATTTAGCAAGGGATATATTGCGCCGCAGCAGTGCTTGAAGGTTTTCCAGGAGGTATTCTGATGTATCCAGTCATTCATCCTCTTGTAATAAGGGACATACAGTTCGTCAAGGGTCTCGACGGAAAGGAACTGGCTGGTCTGTGTGCCGAAATCGGCGCCGCATACATATACGACATCCACGTTCTCTCCCACGACGGAGTGGATCTTTTCGAGGTTCTTTACGGCAAGCGCTGAAATGCGGTCGAAGAGTTCCTTGACGTAATCGGGGCGGCAGACGGTCGACATATACCATTCAGCAACGCTGCGGATGCCCCTAGGCTCACGGATAGCCATAGAAATGATGCGTGCAACATCCCCCAGTGCCATTCCACCGAATCCCGCCACGACGGCTCTCCCCGTCTGTGCCGCACGGTCGGTGACGGTCTTCCAGTAAAGGAGAGTCTCATCGTCTATCTCCCCGTATTCCTGGAGATTGTCTTCCACATCGAGCTTGTCGTCGTCGATTTCACCTTGCTGACGCTCGATCGAATCGAAGAAATAGCACCTCTCAGGCATATACCCCGACGGCGGCAGCGTGTTGTCTCCCTCAGGATATGTATAGAGTCCGCCGTCCTTTGGAGTGAATGAGTCGACCATCTTTGCCGGAAGCATAACTACCTGGCCCCAGGGCATCCTGTACTCCTTCCAGTCCGCGTTCAGGACTCCGATCGAGTTCTTGGGGGCGAAGCAGCCGGCCGTATCCGTGCCCAGTGCTTCCGCCAGGTCGTCTTCTATGTATCCAAGCATCTGGCCTGGCTCGTGAACGTACACCGGATGGTCATCCAGTCCGTAATGGCGACGCAAGGCTTCCACAACCTTGCAATGGATACCGGTCACAGGAGTCGTTCCGAAATCGACGGCGATCCGGTCGGCCTCGCGATGCTCCAGTACGGTCCTTATCCTTTCCTTTCCTGTCATAACTATCAACCCATATCTTCGAAAATGATCCAGTCAGGGGCGTGGTAGGTCAGCACGCCGATGAGTATTATGCATATCACTGCCAGAACCAGCCACCAGGGCCAGTTGTCCCGGATGAAACGGGATCCTGCCCAACGTTTCGCCAGCAGGATCGCTCCAACCATCGAAGCGATGTAGATGACCATATCAAGTCCCATCAGCTCGTGGCGGACGAATACCCAGTAAGAGAAGAATGCAAGCACGACCAGGGGCATCACGGCAAGGGAGGCCAGGATCGGTGCTCCTATCTGCTTGATATCACGCCTTGTAACTGCCAGATAGACTGCCAGCAGCAAGAACGGATAGAAGATCATCTTCATATGGGCCATCACGCTTTCCACTACAGGGAATATATATCCCCAGAAATGGTTGAAGCAAGGAAGATGGTGGACGAAATGCATACTCGTACCCAATATTATGAGCACGACAGACAACAGAATGGTTTCCTTTCTCGACATCGTCATATCCGTATAAACCAAATATCTTCTTACCTGTCAAGGCGCATCACACGCACTGGACGGTCGGAACCGACAAGCAGGTTCGGGCACATTACCTCCTTGCCCGTATCCACGAAGCCGCATTTTTCCATGACCCTTCCGGAAGCAGGATTATCCGGGAAGTAATCTCCCCAGAGAGCCGAAAATCCCTTTTCCTTGAAACAGTAGTCGACGACCAGCCCGAGAGCTTCCGTACAAAGGCCTCTGTCCCAATAGGGACGGGCTATCCAATAACCCACTTCGCACTGGTCTTCAGCTATTTCCAAGTTGGAGTGCGAGGCTGGCAGGTAGCCTGCGCAGCCGATTGCCTCGCCTGTTTCCTTCAGCACCACCGCCCACATCCCTTCACCGCTGAAAAGCGTGCGGATCACTTCCCTGCTTTCTTCGATATCCCGGTGGGGAGGCCAGCCGGCACGGGGACCTACCTCGGGATCCGAAGCATACTTGTACAGGGCAGCTGCATCTTCCTCCCGCCAGGGACGGAGTATTATCCTATCTGTCTCCATCTCTTGAGCATCGGGAAGAATCCGCGCATCATCTGCTTGTATTGCTCCTTCGTCATCGGCTGGGGCATATTCTTGTTGACCTCGTCGATGAACTGAGAACAGTGTTCTATCATACCTTCCATGGTCAGGTCCTGGAGGAACCTGCCTTCGGAATAGCAGTACTTGCAATAGTCGAAGTTGGTGCTTCCGTCCGCATCGGCGCCGAAGATGTCCGGGGATGTCAGAGGCATACCGCAACTCTGGCAGAACTGCGGAAGCTGTCCTGCCCGGAAGGCTTTCTCCTTGGGCGGGAATCCGGCTTCATATTCCTCGAAAGCATCCGGTTCGGCATCTGCCACGAAATAACCCCGTGGAGGGGTGTATGTAGCCTCTATGCCTCCCAGCCAGCCAGGAATGAGTTCCTGGGCAAGGAAATATGGGACCACGGCATCCTTCGGCTCCGAATGGTAATGGATGCCGAAATCGCTGGCAAGTCGGAAACCTGCGTGCCTGTAGAAATCTATGTTCCCTTCCATACAGAGGAAGCCGACACCCATTTCACGAGCTTTTTCAAGGGAATAATCCAAAAGCTTCAGCCCGTATCCGCGGCGTTTATAATCCGGATGTATGCTGATCGGACCGAAAGTCCAGGATGGCTTCTCGGAGCCGTCATCCAGTACCAGGACGGCCTTCGCGAACATCACGTGACCTATGATGCGTCCGTCTTCCTCCATCACGAAATCCAGTTCGGGGATGAAGTCCGGATCCGTACGGAAACGGTGCAGTACATAATGCTCGACGCATCCGGGCCTGTAAACGTTCCAGAAAGCATCCCTGGTGAGCATCTCCACTTCCCTGTAATCTTCCGGCCTTTCAAGTCTGATATCCATATTCAAAGTCTGTTTCGATCAGTATCTTTCCAATTATACAAATATAAGAAAAGAATGAGACTTTGCTTTCAATCCGAATCGTTATATTTGTAAATGATATGAGCCCTGTATTCATAGCATTGATGATTCCGCTCCTGGGGACAGCCTTGGGCTCGGCGTTCGTGTTCTTCATGAAAAAGGAGATGCCAGCCGTGGTCCAGAAAGTCCTGCTTGGTTTCGCCTCCGGAGTAATGGTGGCAGCTTCAGTATGGTCGCTGCTCATACCCGCCCTGGAAATGGGAGAAGGGACTTCTTCAGTCATTCCTCCGGTCACAGGCCTCCTCTGTGGATTCGCATTCCTTCTCCTGATAGATTACATCACTCCGCATATCCACCCTGTAGGCGGACCGGAAGGTCCTGAGAGCAAGCTTTCCCGCACTACGAAACTGGCGCTGGCAGTCACCATCCACAACTTCCCGGAAGGGATGGCGGTCGGAGTCGCGATAGCCGGAGCACTTGCATCTGACTTCAATATGGCCGGCGCAGTGGCGCTTTCGCACGGTATCGCCATCCAGAACGTCCCGGAAGGAGCGATCATCTCGATGCCGCTGAGAGCTGCGGGGAACAGCCGGTGGAAAGCATTCGGGATCGGAACCCTGAGCGGAATCGTAGAGCCGGCAGGAGGAGCGCTCGTACTCCTCCTTGCCACCTCCGTCCTGGGTATAATGCCGTATATGCTTGCCTTCGCCGCAGGAGCGATGCTCTATGTAGTGGTCGAAGAACTGGTCCCCGAATATTCACAAGGCAGCCACTCCAATGTCGGCACGGTCGGTTTCGCGCTAGGCTTCGCTCTGATGATGGTGCTCGACGTCGTTCTGGGCTGACCGGCCTACTTGTAGTCGTACCACTCGCCCCAGCCCATCAGGACGTACGGGACACTGATCCGGTAGATGTTGTCATTCTTGTACATCGTCATCCAGAACGCCTCCCTATGGTCGATTCCGTGGCCGCCGATCTCGTTTTCGTGCTGGGACACCAGCAGGCGCGGAGCGAACGCAGCCAGGTGCTGGTCGAAGTCGTGGATCCAGCAATCCATCGCAAGGACATCGATCTTGGGGATCTTCGTGACAGCCTCCTTGATCCAGACCAGGTCCTTCCCGTTGGAAAGCCACTGGTCTCCAGTAGCGCACACGACCTTCCCATCAGGAAGGGTGATCACCCAGATGTTGTTCTTGACGGCATCCTGATGACCTGGAAGCACGTGCACCTGCAGTTTGGTGGAAGGCAGGGTGACTTCGAATGCCCAGAGATTGTCCGGATGGATGTGACGGACCTTGCTGTCCTGCTTGAATATCTCGTCGGTTGCATAGACGGGGATCTCCCGTTTCAGGGCCATCGCAGCTACGTGTGAGTCAACGTGGTCACCGTGATTATGCGTATAGAACAGGATATCGATCTTGTCTACGATCCGGGTCATAATGTCATCAGGGATCAGCATTCCGTTCCTACCGTTCAAGTCCACGGCGACAGTGACGTCACGGGTCCTGAATATCAGTCCGCAGTTATAGATCTTGTAGATTCGAAGAGCCTTTCCTTTCAATGGTTTCTCCAGGTCATCTGCGACAAGTTTGGTACGCCGGGCAAGATAATCGAGCACGGCCGGGTTGTGCACTGGGTCCTGTTCGTGGGCTACGGCATCCAGCATAAGGAAAGCCATTTCCCTCTCGAGTGAAACGTCCGTGGAAGGAGGATTGGCGTTGAAGGCCTTGTCGGCAAGGTCCAGCATATACCAGGCCTGATGCTCAAGGTACTGGTCGGGAAGTCCCCAATATTCAGTGGCATAGCGATGCCCGGGAACTGAAAACGGGTTCTGCTGCGTCTTCTTTGACTGTGCGCAGAGCGTAAGTGCAGCAACGCTCGCGATCAGAATGAATAGTATCCTTTTCATATCGTGCGATTATTGGTTGGTTATTCAGGTTAGAAACGATAGTTGAGCTGGAACACTGCAGTCCAGCTGGAAAAGCTCCCCCTTTGGGAGAGGATGGAGAGGTCGCCGGACTTCCCAGGATACTCGCGTGAACCGTTGTTGAATGCGAAGAGCGAGAAATCAACCCAGGAAGTCAGGTAGAAATGGCCGCTTGTATAACTCAGGCCGGACCTTGCCGTGAAACTTGGCTGGACACGCCCGCGCATATGGAAAGTTTCGGCGGCTTCACCGGTGTATCCGAAAATACCGGAAGTCGAATATTCGGTGGTTATGACCTTGTTCCGGACGGCCAGCATAGGAACCGCCGTGATGTTCAGCGTGAGATTGCGGAGTCCGTCCAGGTCGCTTTTCCTCGAAGCATCCCTATGGAAAGGGACCCAGTTGTATGAATACCCTACTCCAAGGGAGAACTGGCGCGAACTGAAGCTCCCCATTCCCATTATCATATTCATAAGTACCGCGTCATTGGGATCCAGGGATATGTCTCCCCTGGCATACTTCGCCGCGGCAAGCAGTGAACCAGCGGAGCGACGCTGGACGACTCCCCCGTTGTATGCGGCACGGTAGGAAAACCTGTCTTGATTGAAGGCATAGACTCCGCTCAGCAGGATATCCTTCACCTTGGCGGCTCCGGTCGACACAAGAGGAGCAGTACCGTTCTGTTCCATATACATCGGATCGGAAGGCTCCAGGAATTCGACGGACATCGTCCCCTCGGGTTTTGAATAATACCTGTCATAGCGTGCATCGATCGCGAACGTATTCGTAAACCACCTGAGCGAGTAATCCTTGGCTATGCGGGACTTCCGCCCCACTTCGTGGGAGAAACCGAGCTTGAGAGGCCCGTATCCGGCACTGAATCCTATCTTGTGGGTCACACGGGGTTCGGTCTTGAGATCCACTCCGAAGTTCAGATGAAGCGGTCCGCTGTATATCTCTTCATTTGAATCTATCACGACCCTGTTGCCGGCGACTGAATAATCGGTAGACACGCTGAAACAGTTGCGCGGCTGGAAGACGTATGAAGGATCGAGTTTCCTGCTAGGCGCGCTGAAGAAGTCCCAGAGCCACCACACGGCATCCTCCAGGCTCTGAGCCGAGGCAGGAGTCGCAGCCGAAGCGCCCGACAGCACTACGGCGGCCAGTATCCTTATGAAGACTGCCCTTCTCACTCGTTGACGATGGGTTTATGGAATGGTCTACCAAGTGTCCTACAAATATAACAATTTAAATGGAGGATCCTTACTTGAGGTACTCGTCAATGAACGCGTTGCGGGCTTCAAAGAAAAGGCTGGTCTTGTATCCTTTCAGCAGCAAGGCACCGCCCATATCCATCATTGCGGGCACCGTCGGAGTATCGAACTTTTGAAGGCTTTCATATTGCATATATGTAAAACGAAAGTTTTTGAGTAAATTCGTCCTCACACTAAATGATTTGCCAATGAACAGATTCGTCACCATCCTTGCAGCAGTCTTGCTGGCAGGGTTCACTTCAGGGGCACAAGTACGCTTCTCCCCACTCTTTTCGGACAATATGGTCCTCCAGCAGAACAGCGAGGTCCCGGTCTGGGGCACGGCTAAGGCAGGATCCACCGTCAAGGTACTGACGTCCTGGGACGGAAGGACATACGAAAGCTTAGCCGGTGCTGACGGGAAATGGTCGGTCAAGATAAACACCCCTCCTGCAGGTGGTCCTTTCGAGATCACATTCTCTACAGGCAAGGGGAAGAAGCGCCAGACAGTCCTGCACAATGTGATGTCGGGAGAGGTCTGGCTCTGCTCCGGACAGTCCAATATGGAGATGCCGGTGAAAGGCTGGGGCCGGGTGAATGATTATGAAAAGGAGCTCGAAGACGCATCCAATTACCCGAACCTGAGAGTGCTGAACATAGTGAGGACGTTCGGATATGACCCCAAAGACGATTTCAAGGTCGTCGGAGGCGATGGATGGGAGGTCAGTTCCTACGAGTCCGTGGAGCAGTTCTCAGCCTGCGGATATTTCTTCGGCAGGGAGATCCAGAAATCCACAAATATCCCGATCGGCCTGATCAATGCTTCATACGGAGGCACCAGGATAGAAGGTTGGACCACCATGGAGGCTCTCGGGACTATGCCGAGCCAGAAGGAACTGATTGCCAAGAGGTTCGAAATCGAAACAGAAGGACGCAACGTAGATTCGCTCAAGGCCAAATGGCGTGTGGATATCCTGAATGCAGACAGGGGGATGGACGGATCTTCTGCCGTATGGGCACAGCCCAGGATGGATGACTCTTCTTGGAAAACGATGCACGTTCCCGGCAATATCGAGACAGTAGGGCTCGGAGCCTGGGATGGCGTGATCTGGTTCCGCTATTTGGTAGATATTCCTGAATCCTGGGAAGGAAAGGATGTGTCGTTCAACCTGCAGAGCGTCGACGACGATGACTGGACTTACTGGAACGGAAAGCTTATAGGACAAACCGTAGGCTTCAACATATTCCGCCGCTACACGGTTCCCGCCAAACTTGTGAAGGGCGGCAAGACCGTAATAGCGGTCAGGGTGCTGGACAATCATCTCAACTGCGGACTGCTTGGCGAGAAAGACCGCCTCACGCTCTCCTGCGGCGACGAATCCATCAATATCAGCGGTGAATGGAAGTATTGCATCGGTTCTTCCCAGGAGGATGTCGATGTGCTGCCTCAGGATGAGATCACCCGGATTGACTATCCGGCAAACCTGTACAACACGATGATACATCCGCTGGTGCCGTTTACCTTGAGAGGTGCGATCTGGTACCAGGGAGAATCCAACGCAACCAATGCTGACCAATACGCGGAAACGCTGCCGATAATGATAGCTGACTGGAGGCGGCTCTGGGGCAATGACTTCCCGTTCTACATCGTCCAGCTCTGCAATTTCAAGTCACTTCAGAAATATCCTGACATAGTCTCCGAATGGGCTGAACTCCGCGAAGCGCAGGCCCTGGCGGCAGACTGTGTGAAAGACGCCCATATGTGCGTAACGCTGGACATCGGAGATGCCACCGATGTCCACCCTAAGAACAAGCAGGAAGTAGGAAGGAGACTCGCGCTTCTCGCTCTCAAGTATACATATGACCAGGACGTCACAGCCGATTCTCCCCGGATGGAATCATATTCCCTGGAAGGAAACTCGGTCAGGATCAGGTTCAAGAATGCCAAGGGACTCAGGACTCTGGACGGAAGCGATATCGTAAAGGGCTTTGCGATAGCAGGTTCCGACCGCAAGTTCCACTTCGCCGATGCCAGGATAGAAGGTACGAGTGTCGTCGTTTCCTGCCCGGAGGTGACGTTCCCTCTTGCAGTACGCTACGCCTGGGCGGACAATCCTGATTGCAACCTTTGCGGAGAAACGATGCTCCCGGTCGGCTCGTTCAGGACGGACCGCTGGGGACGTTGATCAGCCCATCAGGACCTTTCCGACCTTCGGGATACGCCTGACCTGGACTGCAATGACGGCCGTGGTGACAAAGGTTACTGCGGCCGTCAGCAGTATCTCAACGGGAGTAGTCCAGAAACCAAGGACTCCGTCGGGGCCGAAACCCAGCCAGCCACGCAGCAGGCCGGAGAATACAGGCAGGAGGAGCATATGGATGAGGTACATCCCATAACTAGCCTCGGAGACAGGACGGAGAAGAGAGCAACCGGACTTCTGCTTTGAACCTATCTTCTTGAAACACAAGATTATAGCTATCGCCATAAGGATAACCCCGATCGTGTCGTAACCCCAGGTCGTTTCCCAACCGACTGCGAGGCTGACATCGCCGCCTGACGGGAATAAGCCTCCTGACGAACGCATCACCCGCCTGTAGAAACCGCCGGCGGTGACCGCGAATCCGGCGAGGAACACAGGAAGCGCAAACGCAAGTGTCCTGCCCCAGGACATCTCCTTGTGGAATCTGCGGAAGTACAGTCCCAGGAGAAGGTATCCGATGAAGCCGCTCACATAATAGAATGTCCCGTAAACGTTCCAGCTCGCCTCGCCCCATACCGGGTACAAGGCCGGCATCGGAATCCCGGATGGTCCGTATATGACCGGAGCCGCATCTCCGGTGGCCCAGCTGCGGAACAACGGGATCAGTGAAGTGAAGAGCCATATGCACAGATATGCAAGCAGTTCCTTGCGGCTGACCTTTTCCGCCCACGGTGAAAGGAGAGGCATTATCAGGTAAACGCCGAAAAGCATATACACGAACCACAGATGGCCGGCGGAATAGTTGAAATTGAGAAGAAGGTCCTTGAAGTTATCCACGGGGTGGCCGTATGTGAAGGCATATATGACCGTCCACACGAGAAGCGGGACAAGGACGCGGACTGCCCTGCGCCGGAAGAAATCAGGGGTACTGCGACGGAGAGGGAACTGAAGGTAGCTGGATGCTATCACGAAGAGCGGGACGCAGCTGCGTACGAGTGAATCGATCACTGCCGACCAGAAGGCATCAGCTTTTGTAAGGACAAGGGATCCGTCCCCTCCCAGATAGAAAGGCTCCGTGCTGTGCACGACCATCACCATGAAGCAGGCTGTCACCCTCAGCCAGTCCACCCACACTTCCCTGACGGGAATGTTCGTATCCTTCTTTTCTTCCATATGTGGCAAAGATAATCAAGATGAAGTGATAAAATGTGTATCTTTGACAAAAATTCGGAATATGGAAATCGGACAGAGACTACCGGAGGTCCTCGGCAAGGACCAGGATGGAAAGGAATGGAAACTTTCGGATTTCGCCGGCAAGAAGCTGGTCCTCTACGTTTATCCCAAGGACAGCACTCCCGGATGCACCTCCGAAGCCTGCGACTTGAGGGACAATTACGAACGCTTCCTGAGCCTCGGTTATGCCGTTGTCGGAGTCAGCATCCAGAGCGCGGAATCCCACAGGAAATTCATAGAAAAGTATTCACTCCCCTTCCCGCTTATCGCCGACACTGAGAAGATTCTGGTGACAGAGCTGGGTGCATACGGAGAGAAGCTTTTGTATGGGAAGAAAACAGTCGGGACGTTCCGTACCACGTTCATAGCCGATGAGGACGGTGTGGTCCAGAAGATATTCACGCCGAAGCAGATCAAGGTCAAGGAACATTCCTCCCAGATCCTCGGAAACAGTTGAAAGACAAATCTCTAACTATGGGTAACATCATACTTCCGGAAGGATTCTCCCCGGAGGAAAGGGGCGAAAGAGCGAAGGCCCTGTTCCTCCAGGGATACAATTGCTGCCAGGCAGTGCTGCTCTCTTTCTCCGATATCCTGGAGGCCAATGGGCTGAGCGACAGTAAGACGCTGGCCGTGATCGGCTCCGGTTTCGGAGGAGGGATGGCCAGGATGAGGGAAGTCTGCGGCAGTTTCAGCGCCTGCGTCATAATGGCAGGATTCATCTGTCCCGCCGAGGACACGGCGATGGACAGGAGGACGGCGAATTATGCCCTTGTCCAGAAGATGGCTGAAGAGTTCAAGTCTCTCAATGGAGGAAGCATAGTGTGTGGGGAACTGCTTGGACTGAAGGAAAGGAAGGTTGAAAACCCTGCACCTTCCGCGCGGACTCCTGGCTATTATGCGAAACGGCCCTGCCCCGAGATAATCCGAAACGCCGCCACCATAGTCGCGAGGCATCTGGAATCGGATTGATTTATCTTATATTTATTATAATTATTTATGCGTACTTGGAAAAAGTCCGCATTTTTGTTTTATTTTTGCACCGATAAAGTTGAACCAAACACTTTTTTATGCGTTCTAATGAAGAAACTGGTTGTTTTTGCGGGTTTGATCCTGCTCTGCACCCTTGCCCAGGCGCAAGGTGGCAGTGATTCCGGCGCCAGTGCCGGGATTACCATCGTTCCACGGGTTGACTTCAACCCCAAGTTTTATGGTGGAACGGAAAGAGAGGTTACTCTCGGCAATTCTTCCCTTTATACCCTTTTCGAGGGCGACATCACGGACAATCTTTCTTTCAGTGTCTGCAACCACTGGCTCAGCGACGACCCGAAGCCTCTTTATCAGAATACGTGGCATTCCGACGACTTTACCTGGTGCGACTGGGCCAACCTTACATATTCATTCGGCAATTTCTTCATTACCGCGGGCAAGGATATACTGTCCATCGGCGGATTCGAATTCGAGGACTACGATTTCGACGTCCATCCTGACCTGAGTTCCTCGCTTTGGAACAATTTCGTCTGCTACCAATGGGGCGGCAAGGTCGGGTTCCTTAACGAAGACGAGACTCAGGGGCTTTCTTTCCAACTTATGAGCTCCCCTTACAGCGTCCGCCCGTTCGAAGGAGGACTGCTGTCATATTCACTGCAATACAGAGGTGCATTCGGGCCGCTGAGCCTCATATACAGCACCAATCTGATTGGCAACGGTGAAGGCTACGACTGGGTGTTCAGCCTCGGCAATCAACTCGAAGCCGGCGATTTCACCTTCGGGGTCGATGTAACCAACAAGGTATCTGATGAATATGCTGTCCTGCGGAACGGCATCTGTGCCTATGCGAAGGCGATGTACACTCCTTCCGACAAGTGGGAGTTCCTTCTCAAGGGCGGAATGGACCGTGCCTCCACAGACATCCAGGAGCGTCAGAACGACATAGTATTCGTAAACTCACCGGCATACGACAGCTACACTTTCGGCGGAGCAGCCCACTGGTTCCCGCTCAGGGACAGCAAGGATCTCAGGCTGCACGCTGCGGCTGCCTACAACACAGGCCTGGATATGGTCTCCCTCACGCTGGGAGCTATTTATTATCTCAGTTTCCCTAAGAAATAATGAGCGATAACAACATCATCATCGACATCGAGCATCTCTCGAAGTCGTTCGGCGATCATCAGGTTCTCAAAGACATTTCCCTTTATATCCGCAAGGGTGAATTCGTCACGCTTCTCGGACCCTCCGGGTGCGGCAAGACGACACTCCTGAGGATGATCGCCGGTTTCCTGCAGCCTGACGAAGGCAAGATAATGATGGAGTGGGACAGCAAGGGTGGCAAATCCGAGTTCCTGGATGTCGCCAAGATCCCTCCGCACGAGAGGCCGCTGAACACTGTATTCCAGCGTTATGCCCTCTTCCCCCACCTGGATGTCTATGACAACATAGCTTTCGGCCTGAAACTCAAGGGAGTCCCCAAGGATGAAATCGACGTGCGCGTGCGCAAGGTGCTCAAGCTCGTGAGTATGAGCGACTATGAAGACCGCGACGTCAATTCCCTGTCCGGCGGACAGCAGCAGAGGGTGGCCATCGCTCGTTCGATAGTGAACCGCCCCAAGGTGCTGCTTCTCGACGAGCCGCTCGCCGCACTCGACCTCAAGATGAGGCAGGATATGCAGATCGAGCTCAAGGAGATGCACCAGAAACTCGGAATAACCTTCATATACGTCACCCACGACCAGGCCGAGGCCCTGACCCTCAGCGATACGATAGTGGTCATGAACGAGGGCCGGATCCAGCAGATCGGAACGCCTATCGACATCTACAACGAGCCTGTCAACTCCTTCGTGGCCGATTTCATCGGGGAAAGCAACATCCTGAACGGCACTATGATAGAGGACCGGAAGGTCAGGTTCCTGGGCCACGATTTCGACTGCGTGGACGAAGGTTTCGGGGAGAACGTCCCTGTGGACGTAGTGATCCGTCCCGAGGACATATACATCATGAACAAGACCGAAGGTGCACAGTTCACCGGCACCGTCAAGTCCTGCACGTTCAAGGGTGTACATTACGAGATGTACGTCAATACGGATTCGGGCAACGAAATCCAGATACAGGACTACAACGCGTTTGAAACCGGATCCACCGTCGGCCTCATAATCCGCCCGGACGATATCCAGGTGATGCGCAAGGAACGCGTGGAGAATACTGTCGACTGCACCGTGGTGGACGAGACCCATATCGAGATGCTCGGAGAGGAATTCGAGTGCAAGCCTGTCTCCGGGATAGCTCCGGGAGCACCTGCGAAGGCACACATAAGCTTCTCCAAGATAGACCTGATGGACCACGAAGAAGAAGGAACCGCTTCAGGAGAAGTCTGGTTCATCCTCTACAAGGGCGACCACTACCACCTTACGGTGAAGACCGAAAGCGGCGAATTTGTATATGTTGACACACAGGATATCTGGGACAAGGGCGACCTTGTCGGTATCAGGATCCTCCCTGAAGACATAACGGTAACTGAAGGAGATGAGCAAACGAAGTAACTGGGCTGTCCCCTATCTCATATTCCTGGTCATCTTCGTGGCCCTGCCGCTGATCCTGATCGTGGTCTATGCTTTCCAGGGCCAGGACGGAGGATTCACGTTCAAGAACGTCACCAACTTCTTCACGGACGGAGATGCCCTCAATACATTTGCCGTGTCCATAGAGGTAGCGATAGAGAATACCTTGATCTGCCTGCTGCTCGGCTATCCTGCCGCGTATATACTCGCGAACAAGGACCTGAACAAGTCGGCGGTGACAGTGATCCTCTTCATCCTCCCGATGTGGATCAATGCGCTTATGCGTACCCTGGCTACGGCTGAACTCTTCAACGTTCTGGGATTCTCCCTCGGAAAGGGCACGCTCCTCTTCGGTCTCGTTTACGACTACCTGCCGTTTATGATCTATCCGATCTACAACGTTCTCCTCAAGATGGACACTTCGTACGCGGAAGCTGCCGCAGACCTCGGAGCCACACCTGTCCAGGTATTCGGTAAAGTGACCCTTCCTCTGTCGATGCCCGGCATCTCCAGCGGTATCCTGATGGTCTTCATGCCTACGGTCAGCACCTTCGCCATATCCGAATTCCTGACCAACAACAAGATCAAGCTCTTCGGAACCATCATCCAGGAGAACATCAATTCTTCGATGTGGAACTACGGAGCGGCCCTGTCGCTCATTATGCTCCTGATCATCGGACTCACCACCCTCCTGCTCGGAGGCGACAAGGAAAATGCAGTTGAAGGAGGGACCGTATGATGAAGAAACTGCTTGCAAAGACATACATTTGGATCCTGCTGGTCCTGCTGTACGTACCGATCATATTCATCGGAGTGTTCTCCTTCACCGAAGCCAAGACCCTGGGCAACTGGACCGGCTTCTCGATGGAACTGTACAAGAATATATTCTCCGGCAGTGTCGGTGGCGGAACCAGCCTGATGGCCGCGATCAAGAATACCCTGGTCATCGCCGTGATCGCTGCTGCGGTTTCGACCATACTCGGGACAGTTTCCGCCATCGGGATATTCAATATGCGCGGCAGGAAGAAGAACACCATCCAGTTCCTGAACAATATCCCGATGATCAACCCTGACGTCATCACCGGTGTATCGCTGTTCCTGTTGTTCGTATTCCTGCATTTCTCACAGGGTTACCTGACGGTGATCCTGGCACACATAACGTTCTGCACCCCGTATGTGGTGCTCAGCGTGATGCCCAAGCTCGGACAGATGAACCCGAATATATACGAAGCGGCTCTGGACCTCGGAGCCACTCCGGCACAGGCGCTCAGGAAGGTACTGGTACCCCAGCTGAGACCGGGAATGGTTTCCGGCTTCATACTGGCTTTCACGATGTCGCTGGACGACTTCGCAGTCACCTTCTTCACCAGGGGTACCATAGGTCTTGAAACACTCTCGACCTATATCTACGCCGATGCCCGCAAGGGCGGCTTGACCCCGGAACTCAGGCCTCTGATGACCTTGATTTTCACGATTATCCTGATCCTGCTCATAGTGATGAATGTGCGGCAGGGACGTTCAAAGGACGGACAGAAACCAATTATTCCAGTCAAATAATGAAGAAACTAATCAGCATCTTCGCAGCGGCCTTGATGGTCGCAGCCTGCTCCTCCGACAGGGAACACATCCTGAAGGTCTACAACTGGAGCGATTACATCGACGAATCTCTCATCGGCGAGTTCGAACAGTGGTACGAAGAACAGACCGGCGAACCCGTAAAGATCGTCTACCAGGTCTTCGACATCAATGAGACGATGCTTTCCAAGATCGAGAAAGGCAAGGAGGACTACGACGTCGTCTGCCCTTCCGACTACATCATCGAAAGGATGTTGAGAAGCGGCCTGCTCCTGCCTCTGGACAGGAATTTCGGAGAAACTCCGGACTACATCGAAGGCAGCCTCTCCCCTTACATCGTCAAATGCCTCAAGGATCTGAAGACCGGAGACAAGGACGCCAGTGACTACGCTGTCGGATATATGTGGGGCACCACCGGTTTCCTCTACAACACCAAGTATGTCGATCCTGAAGACCTTCGCACCTGGGATGTCCTCCGCAACGGGAAGTATGCAGGCAAGATCTTCATGAAAGATTCCGCAAGGGATATCTACAGCCAGATCATCATCTATCTCAAGAGGGAGGAACTGGCTGCCGGAACAGTCACTCTCGACGAACTCCTGGCTACTCCTTCCCAGGAGAACGTGGACCTGGTGGAGCAGTATCTGCTTCAGACAAAGGAGCAGGTGGCCGGCTATGAGGCCGATTTCGGAAAAGACCAGATGACCCAGGAAAGAGGCTGGATCAGCCTCAACTGGAGCGGCGATGCTTGCTGGGCCATCGACGAGGCTAAAACTGTCGGTGTCGATCTCGATTACATCGTCCCTGACGAGGGTGCGACCGTATGGTTCGACGGCTGGGTGATACCCAAGTATGCCAAGAACACGAAGGCTGCCAACTACTTCATCAACTTCATGTGCAAGCCGGAGAACGCGATC
>JAGDBQ010000090.1 GCA_017958985.1 Bacteroidales bacterium | reverse complement strand
TAGCCGTCTATGCCGCTCAGGAATATCTTAAAGAGTTCATTTACAAGCTGGAAGGCTATTGGTGGATATTCGTGCTGGCGGTTGTCATCACACTTGGAATCTCTCTGCTCGCCGTCCTTTGGCAGACCCTCAAGGCCGCCCATACCAACCCCGCCACGGAACTGAAGAAGGAATAGAATATGAGAAGTTACCTGAATTTCTTAAGTCGCAACAAGTTATATACGGCCATAGAGGCGTTGGGCCTGATTGTGAGCCTGGCCTTTGTGCTGCTCACCGGTCATTTCGTTTGGCAGCAAAGGCAGATGACCAGGAATGTCCCGGATTACAAGGATGTGTACACATTCTACAGGTCGACGCACGGCAGTTCCGGTGTAGGTTTTTCATGGGGAACCGCTTTACAGGCGAAGGAAGATATTCCCGAGGTGGAAAAAGCGGCCATGTTCTGGAAAGGGATATCAGAAGAAGAGAGCACCATCGATATTGACGGCATTAAGTACCATGTTCAGGACTGCATGGTCGGCGGCGATTTCTTCGAAATATTCCCGGCTGAATTTGAGACAGGGAATGCTACGGCCATGAACGACATCTCCAACGCCATCGTTTCCAGGTCTTTTGCCAACAGGCTAGGCGGCGAATCGGCGGTAATCGGAAAGGTCATTGACGGGAAGTACACCATAGCCGCGATCATCAAGGAGACCCCGAATCCGATATTCGGGGAACCGGATGTCATACTCAATATCGAGAACCTCACCAACAGTAAAAACCATCCGGGCAAACTGGACGTGATTCCTTTCGTTAAAGTCAGGAAAGGGACCGACAGGGCGGCGCTTGAAGTGAAGGCCGATTCCCTGGCAGCCAAAGCCTTTGATGCTTTCGGAGCCAGGAACTTCCTGGAAGACAGCGGCTTAGTTAGGTATGATGAACTCTGGTACTCCCCTGTCAACAACCAGAGCCTCAAAAGAGGAAGCCTGTTTTACACAAGGATCATCCTGCTGATAACGATAATCCTGCTCATCTCGGCGATATTCAATTACATAAACCTCTGCGTCTCAATGACCGGCAAGCGGGCGAAGGAAATGGCAACCAGAAGCTTGCTGGGAGCCTCTAAGGAGAGTTTGTTCAGGAACCGGATTCTGGAATCAATAGTTTTCACGACTGTCTGCTTCCTGCTTGGCATTCTTCTCGCCGAAGCTCTAACTCCCTGGTTCAACAGGATAATTGGCGGGAGCGTACCTGTCAGGGTAAGGTATTCGTCGGGCTGGTTGCTGGTATATGCTATATTCATACTCTTTGTGTCGTTCATCCAGGGAAGTCTTCCCGCATGGATAAGCGCCAGATTCCCGGCCATTTCCGTCGTAAAAGGAGAGTTCCGCGCAAAGAACAAGCATGTGTTCAGCAAGGTGTTCATCGTCCTGCAGCACGTGTTCTCCATCATCCTTCTGGCACTTGCCATCGTGATGGGGCTGCAGGTTTCCCACATGGTTAACCGCCCGCTCGGAGCCGAAGTTGACAACGACTTTTACTTTCAGATAAACGACCTGGATCTCATGGATATCTTTGCGGAGAAAGCTTCTTCCCTTCCCTGCGTCAGCAGGATAGGCCATAGCACTTATTTCCCGGGATTGGTCGAGGAGATGATTACGGAGGATAAAGAAGGCAAACTCTTAAACCTGGCTGTCCTCAATTGCGACGCCACAGCCTTCGACATGTTCGGGTTTGACATCAAGGAGAAGTTCGAGGAACCTGCGGTCGGAACTGTCTGGATTTCCGAAAAGGAGATGACCCGCTTCGGAGTGGACAGGAGTACCGAGGATCTCGGCCATCATCACATAATGGGCCGGTCGATCGGGGGAATCATCGGAGACTTTGCGCCGAACGATGTCCTCAGGTACGACTCCGGAACCGGAAGTTACGTCAGAATAGGACGTCCTGAGGAGCAATACGGACTGTTGATTGAGACAACTGGAGATAAGAAAGAGGCCAGGAAGAGTCTCTATGACCTGTACAGGGACCTCTGCATCGAACGGCACGGGATCGAGGACAAACCCTACATGTTCGATTACATCCCATCGATCATCTCAGAACAGCTTTCAGAAGTGAGGGACCGGTTGTCTCTTGTCAAGCTGTTCATGCTGCTCAGCCTGCTTCTGTCGGCTCTCGGTCTTGTGGCTATGAGCGGATACTACGCCAATGAAAACTCACATGACATTGCGGTCCGCAAGGTATTCGGCAGTACCGTCGAAGGAGAAGTCAAAAAGACTGTCTTTGAATATCTTATTTTGATGGCGATAGCTGCGGTTGTTGCCGTGCCAGTAGCGGTCTGGCTTGCAGGAAAGTTGCTGGAACAATATTCCTACAGGATTTCCGGCTATGGCTGGGTCTTCGTGGTCGCTGTCATCGCGGCCGCCCTCATCGCCTTGCTCGCCGTCCTCTGGCAGACCCTCAAGGCTGCCAGGACCAATCCCGCCACGGAACTGAAAAAGGAATAAGCTACTCCACCGGGAAGGTGAAATAGGTGTCGGGGAAGGGCTCGTCGCGGAGGGTGAAATGCCACCATTCGCTGTCGAGGGCCTTGAAGCCGTGACGGAGCATGGCTTCGCGCAGGATCATCCGGTTGGCGAACTGCTCGGGTGTGATGCTCCTTGCCGCAGGACTCTTATGGTTGTCACCATTATATTCGCCGGTGTCAGGATTGCCACAGAAATCAGGATGGCTTTCAGGACCGAACCAGTCGAAGGTTCCGCCCATGTCGATGTCCTTGCCAGTAACCGCATCGATGAGGGTCAGATCCACGGTTGATCCGCGTGAATGACCGCTCTTCTCCATGATATATTCCTGTTCGAATAGAACGCTCTTGTCGAGATCGGGATAGAAGGCGGTTTTCATCAAGGTGTCCGTACGATCCGCCGCCCAGCGCACGAAATGGGAAACGGCCTTTTGAGGACGGTAGGCGTCATATATCTTGATCCGGTAACCCAGAGCCTTCACATCGTCGCTGACAGCCTTGAGACTATCAGCAGCCTGCCTGGTCATCAGTGCAGTCGGTGCTTCATAGCCGTCAACCCGGCTTCCAACAAAGTTATAGGTACTGAAATATCTTATCTCCAGAATCACATCGGGCACAACCTCGGTGATCTTCACGAAATAGTCACGGCCGATTGACAGGCGGGAGAACTCCTCGCGGGCTGCTGCCATGTCCTCTTGAAATTCCGGACTGGCCTGAAGGCTGGCAAAACCTATGCTGGCGGCAACACGGCTGGCATCTACATCGCTCTGCCAGTGGGCACCGGCTATGACACGGCTGTTACCATATTCCCAAGCCCTGGAATAGACATAATCTGCGACGGCAGGATTCACTTCGGAGAGCAGCATAGCGGCAAGCCAGGAACGGATGGTGTGGCCTGAAGGATAACTTCCCTCGCCACGGAGTTCTTCATCCTCTCCTGTAAGGGTCTTCTCCTTGAAATATTCAAAAGGACGGATGCGTTTGAACCAGGCCTTGGGGGCTACCCTTATCTGATCCACAGTGCGTAGACTCCTTTCCAGTACATTCCAGATAGCAGGGGTGTTCTCTTCCGATACTGCCATCCCGAAATGGTCGTCAAGCTCGTCCAGAAGGGCCTCGTACGTCCAAACGGCATCCCTGCAGGCCATTTCGGCACGTGCCGGGTCCTTTCTCTGCTGCTTACCCCATTTATAACGCTGGACATCCAG
>JAGDBQ010000089.1 GCA_017958985.1 Bacteroidales bacterium | reverse complement strand
GCAGTCGAGGTTCCGTGAACCGAGACCAAGGCAAGGTCTTCCGAAGGGAAATCCCCGAGAGCTGCCCTGATAGCCCTGAAACTGCCCTCTCCGGTCCTGGAAGGTCCGGAAATATGGTTAGCATCGTTGCGGATTGCGCCTCGCTTCAGACACCAGTCACCTTCTTCCGGCACTTTCCGGCCATATATGACGGTGGCGGCGGCCTCGCCGAGATTCAGTCCTTTGCGGTCGGCATCGAACGGCCTGCAGGCTTCGTCCGAAAGAGCCTTGAACGACTGGAATCCGGAAATGATGAACCTGGACTGTACATCGGAGCCTGTCACCACGACTGTATCGAATTTCCCGTCCATCAGTTCCCTCATCGCGACTATCTGCGCGCAGAGTCCGGAGATGCAGGCGTTGGAGACTACCAGAGGTGTGACCTTGTTCCCGAAGAATGACGCTATCTTGATGGCTGAGGAACCCAGCCTTTCCCGTTCAAGCGGTTCCCTCCGGTCCTCAAGGAGATCCACGTTGCCCTTGGTAGAAGATATGATGAACAGCACCCTATCAGAAGCCGGGTCCAGTCCGGTCTTCGCCAGGGCCTTGGAGACCGACAGGATGATCCTCCTTTCGAACCTGGTATATTCATTACCGATGCCGAAGGAAGCGTATTCTTCAGAAAGGGAATCTTCGTCTATCAATGAAGCGAAAAAGGCCTCCGGCAGTTCCCTGGTGGCAGGATAATGCCTTAGCGCGGATCTTCCTTCCAGGACTGCCTTGTAATTGTCGGCAGTAGTGGTACCGAGCGGCGAAATGATGTTGTCGGCTATCTTGACGACCGCCTCAGGAGCATCCACCGTACGGGATTCATCCAAAGCTATGGTCAAGGACCCCTCGGCCACCTTTGCGTTGCCGGAGGTAACGACGGCATCCACCACCAGGATGGTGCCGAACTCGCTCGTGACGTCTATCGTCGTAACCAAAGTCTCGCCGGAGCGAGGGCTGCCGGATATCCGGAAACCGTTGACGGCACATACGTAGCCGATGTTCACCGGCTTGTGGAGGATATATTTGTTGATGAATCCTATCCTGGCTGCGCAGGTCTGGGCGACATTCTCTATGAGGCCCTCCCTCAGCAGCTCCCCATCCTGGATGAAGACGTTGTCGCCTGACACATCGAATTCCGTGACCGTCCTCACATAATCGAAGGAGACCAGGCGGGAGACCATCACGAAGGGCACCCTCTGGGGAAGGATGCCGCCGATTTCCACCTTGGAGAAATCAAATGCCTTCAGTTCCTCGTCAGTCATTCCAGAATTCATAGAAGTTGAACCATTGGTCAGGGTACATACGTATCACCGAATCCACCCTTGAGGCATATTCCTGAGCCATCTTTTCGGCACGGGCATTCCTGTCAAGCCCTTCCAGGCCTTCATCCAGCCTGTAGAGAAGCGCCTTGTACTTCTTGTAACCGATCCTCATCACGAAGACGGCGATTGCAGGAACCTTCCTCATCGCGGCCAGTATGAAAAGACCGAGCGGGAGCTCCGCTCCAGCATCCAGTATCCTCACTTCAGCCACCTTGTTGGAGCCGAATACGCGGTCTCCGTGGATATTCACTATCTCGCCGTCAGCCAAGGCATTGTTCAGTGCGACCAGATGCGACATATCGTCGGAAATGGGAATGAGCCTGATGTTGTTGGGACCAAGCATCTTGTTCCTGTTTTCCGTCACAGTCCTGGCTTCTTCTCCGAATACCAGGGCATTTATCGGCTTCCCAGCCTTGAGCACGTAGCCGGCCATCTCGTCGCTGCCGATGTGGGAACTCACCTGCAGGAAACCCTCCGATCTGCCGCAAAGCTCCTCATAGACAGGCATATCCGGTACCTCGACACGGAATTTCTTCCCTGCATAGGCACCGAAACGGTCGATGATCACCTTCCCGAAAGAAACGTGGTTGCGCCAAACGTGGAAAAATGCCTTTGCAGGACCATATCCGTGACGTTTCCTGAAATAGTGGTAATCCGCAAGGTAAGCCTTGTGGTTCACTACCATATAGACAGGAACGGCAAGATGCACGAAGAAATACATCAGCCACAGCGGGACGACCTTCATCATCCCGATCAAGGCACGGTGCATCCAGGACGTTCCGTCCGTTCCGCCTTGCCATTTCCTGCCTTCTTCCGCCATCCTATTCGGTCTTTGCCTGTATGAAGGCGTAGAGGTCCGCCAGGGTAGCCAGCTTCGCAAGTTCCTCAGACTTGACCTTGACTCCGAATTCCTTGTCTATCAAGACAATGATATCCACGATGTCGAGGCTGTCGATGCCCAGGTCCTTCTTAAGGGAGGCTCCTTCCTCGAGCAGGGATTCCTCGATTTCGAATTCGTCAACCAGGAATCCGTTGACCTTTGTGATAATTGCTTCCTTGTCCATATGCTATTGTTTATCTTTTCTTGCAGACCAATATGTTGTGTCCCTGACCTATGCCGTCGATTATGGTTTCGACCTCCATCCCGGCCTTCCCGATCAGGGATATCAGATCTTCCGAATAATACATCTTGCTGTTGCCGTTCGCCATAGCCGTGAAATACAGGCTAGTCAGCGTAAGGCAGAATGCCGCCGGCTCGAAACGCTGGCGGTTCCAAAGCAGTTCCATTATACACAGCCTCGATTCAGGTCCGAGGATATCGGCTGCCCTCGTCAGGATGCTGAGAATCTCTTCCTCGGAGAAGCAGTCGAGGAACTGGCTCATCCAGATGACGTCGTATTCCTTGTCGCGAGGGAATGCCGCAGAAGGATCCAGCATATCGATTCCGCAACCTTCTATCCTCTCCGCTCCGGGTTTTCCGGCAGTCTCCTTCTTCATAAGTCCGATCTGCTGGGGCAGGTCCAGTATGGTGACTTTCACCTCTGGATCGTATCCCACGCACTGCAAGGCCCATTTGCCAGTATTTCCTCCTACATCCAGGAGATTCTTCACCGGACGGTCGAAAATGACCTCCAAGGCCTTCGAGAAGGAATTGTCGGAATAGAAATGATCGAAGGCGAACCAGCTCTTGCGGACCTGCTCCGGAAGGCTTGAAAGACCTTCGTATATGGTTTTCCAGTCTCCGAAATGCTCCAGTCCGGCAGGACGGTGCTCCTTGAACGACTCATCCAGGCGGAAGAAGCCTTCGTAATTGACATCGTGGTTGAAGTCCATATTCACTTTGTTCGCTTCATCGGTGAGCAGGAACCAACCGACCTTCGAAAGAGTGAACCTGTCGGTCTTCGGATCCACCAGGATGGTACCGATGCAAAGACTCGCCTCCATCAGGCATTTGACGGTATAGATGTCAAGCCCGGTCGCCGAAGCGACCTCTTCCATAGTAAGGCCGTCATTACTGTCCCTTATCGCATCCAGGATGCCGTATTTCACCATAAGGCGGGAGGCCTGGAATACAATAGGACCGAAAGCTATCATCTCCGCGAATCTCTGGGCTTCGCGGGCGCTGTACTGGTCGGCAGTATATCTTTTCTCTAATTCCGGAAACAGCTTCATATCAATCACTTAAGTTTCAATGGATTGCTCCTCAGATATTCCTCGACCTGCGAGATCTCTTCATAGAACGGAGTATCTTCGACGAACACCGGAACGATGGCCCGGATATCCGAATATGTTCTCCTGGAGACCGGAGCCAGCCTGTCGGCAATCCCGAGGCAATCCACGGCCTGGGCCAGGGCAATGTACTGGATGGCGAACACCTGGTAGGCATTGTCCAGGACCCGCTTGGTCAGCAACGCCGTATTGGTACCCATACTCACGATGTCCTGGTTGTCGTTGTTGTTCGGAATGCTGTGGACATAGTTCGGCATAGCCAGCGTCTGACACTCGGCAGTGGTAGAAGTTGCCGTGAACTGGCAGGCCTGCATACCGTAATTCAGACCAAGGGTACCCATATTCAGGAACGGAGGGAGGATGCCGTTGATGCGGTCGTGGAACAGGTAGTTAAGCTGCCTTTCCGCGGTCATCACCATCCTTACGGTGGCTATCTTCACTTTGTCCTCTTCCAGGGATATGTAGTCCCCGTGGAAATTCCCGCCGTGGAATACATTCCTTGCCACAGGATCCACGATAGGATTGTCACAGGCTGAATTCAGCTCCTCTTCGAGCACCCTGCGTGCATTGGCGAAGGTCTCATACACCGGACCGAGGATCTGAGGGGTGCAGCGCAGGGAATAATATGCCTGCACCTTGTGCTCGAAGGTCTTGCTTCCTGAATGACCGTTGTCATATAGCTCGTGCTCGCGCTTCTGCAGACAGCCGCTCCCCTTGGACAGTTCACGCATACGCCTGGCGATAACCTGCTGTCCTTCGTGCCTGCGGACAGAATTGAGCTCGTCGCTCATCAGGTCGTCGAAGGAAGACGCTATCTCATTCATCATCACGGAAGCAAGGGTCGCCCAGTCCAGCAGCCTTTCGGCATATATCTGGTTCACAGCTCCGATACCGGTCATAAATGAAGTCCCGTTGGATATGGACAAACCTTCACGGATATGGATCTTGAAAGGTTCCAGGCCATTCTCCCTCAGCACTTCGGCCGAAGGTCTCCACTCCCCTTTGTAATGTACCTTTCCCTCTCCGATCATAGTCAGCGCCATATGGGCAAGCTGCACGAGGTCACCGCTGGCTCCCACGCTTCCGTGCTGTGGGATATAAGGGATTATGTCGGCGTTGATCATCCCGACAAGCAGTTCCACCAAGTCCGGATGGACTCCCGACCTGGCCTGGAGGAAGGTTCCCAGCCTGGCAATCATCGATGCCTTTACATATATGTCCTCAAGCGGTTCTCCCGCTCCGGTGGAATGGCTCCTGATTATGTTGTACTGCAGGTCTGTGAGATACTTGTCATCTACCCTCCACTGAGCCATCGGGCCGAAACCCGTATTGATGCCGTATATTACCTTTTCCGACTCAAATTCCTTGAGAAACTCATAGCACTGCATGACTTCCTCCATCGGAAGCCCCGCGATATCAATCTTTTTCCTCCCCAGGAGCAGCTCTTCCACTCCATCTAGGCTGAATTCAAAACGCTCTTTCATCAAAAAAACCGTCGAGATTAATCTTACAAAGATAGCTAAATAACGAAACAAATGAAACAGGGCAGCCCGAACCGGACTGCCCTGGATGATAATCGTCGTAAATCCCTAGAACGCGTACCTGACACCGATACCCATAGTGAATGGGCCGTTGTCGCGGACCTTGCCGTCACCGAACATCAGTCGCGGACGGAAGTCCACGGAGAGGCTGAGGGGAAAATCGAAAGTATATTCAAGTCCCACGTTGCCTACTATACCGACATAGACCACGTTTTCCTCAGCAGCATTCTCCCATACGGCTACGCTGGCTCCGGGACCGCAATAGAACCCCCAGCTTCCGGAAGGAGTCCAGTCCGGCTGGGCTATCATAAAGTTGTAGATGCCGTCCACGTGGAAGGCGTTGGTGCTGAAACCATCGTCAAGACCAAGCTCGAACTCGAGGAAATGAGGACCCCCGAATACATAATTCTCGTAGCTCACATCGACTCCATAGTTACCGATACGTCCACCGAGAGACTTAGGCTGTGCACCTGCAAGGGCTGCGAAAACCAAAGTCGCAGCAATGATAAGCAATGTCTTTTTCATAATTGCGTAAAGATTTTATTCACGTTATACAAGTCCTGAGAATCCCATAAACGCCATCGCGAGGATGCCGCAGGTAATCAGGGCGATAGGAATGCCCCTGAACTGCTTGGGGACATCGTTGAGTTCAAGGTGCTCCCTCAATCCTGCAAAGAGGATCAGAGCCATACCGTAACCGACTGCAGTGGCGAAAGCATAGACTACCGATTCACCGAGGTTGAGCATATGGGCAGCACCACCACCAAAAGTGAATTCCTTGGTGACGACGCTCAAGGCCACACCGAGGACAGCACAGTTCGTGGTAATCAGAGGAAGGAATATTCCGAGGGCCTGGTAGAGGGAAGGGCTGATCTTCTTGAGCACGATCTCCACCATCTGGACCAGGGTGGCAATCACCAGGATGAATGCTATGGTCTGCAGGAAGGTCAGGCCGAACGGTACGAGGAGATACTTGTTGATAAGGTAAGTCACCAAAGTCGCAAAGGTGATTACGAACACCACCGCACCGGACATTCCCGTAGCTGTGGAAAGCTTGTTCGAAACACCCAGGAACGGACAAGTACCCAGGAATTGCGCCAACATCACATTGTTGACGAATATTGCCGAGATTATGATGAGGAAATATTCCATAACTTAGTTCTTTTTTGCGATTTTGTTGAAGAGTACCATCAGGTATCCCAGGGCGATGAAAGCACCGGGAGCCATAATGAACACGAGGAGACCGTCGCCTGAGATGAACTTCCAGCCGAAGATGGAACCGCTTCCGAGGATCTCCCTCACCATACCGAGCGCAGTAAGGGCCATCGTGAAACCGAAGCCGATCCCGAGGCCGTCTAGCGCGGAGTCAACTATTCCGTTCTTGCTTGCGAAGGCCTCCGCCCTACCGAGCACGATGCAGTTGACCACGATCAGCGGGATGAACAGACCGAGGGTCTTGTACATATCCGGGGTATATGCCTGCATCGCAAACTGAAGGATCGTAACGAACGTAGCGATGACGACTATATATACCGGGATATGGACCTTGTCAGGAACCACCGGTGCGATTGCGGAAATCACGATGTTCGAAAGTACCAGCACGAATAGCGTAGCAAGACCCATACTCAAGCCATTTATCGCCGAAGTGGTGGTGGCAAGGGTAGGACACATTCCAAGGAGAAGGACGAAAGTAGGATTCTCCTTGAAGAAGCCTTTAGTGAAGATATCGAGTTTTCTCTTGCTCATAACCTATTCTCCTTTGATTGTTTTGAAAGCCTCGACAGCGTTCTTCACCGCCAGGGAATATGCCCTGGAAGTGATCGTGGACGCCGTGATCGCATCTACATCACCTCCGTCCTTCTTGACGGAAAGGATCTTCTGCGAAGGGTCGAAACCATTGAACTGGGATATGAAATGATCGTCTTCGGTACACTTGGCCCCAAGTCCCGGAGTCTCGCTGTGTGACAGGACGGAAGTGTTGTATATCTTCCCGTCCGGAGTCAGGCCGACCATCACGGTCAAAGGGCCGCCAAAGCCCGCGGTTGTGGACTTGACCGCATAAGCCGCAGGAGTGCCGTCAGCCGACTTGCTGACATAATACTCCGAAGCCTGCCCACCGACCTCGACAGGGACGGCTTCGGACAGTTCCCCGCCCTCAGGCAGGACTGCGTTGACAGAAGCCCTGAGGATGTCTGCGTTCGTCTTGGCGATAGGTTCAGCCGTAAGGGCGTACATCCCTCCGAGGAGTGCCGAACAAACCAGGCATACCAAGGTAAGGCACAGGGCCATATTCAGAAGATTGGATTTTGCTGCCATATCCTATGCCCTCCCGTATTTTTTCTGATGGAACCACTTGTTCAGGAGCGGGACCACCGAGTTCATTATCAGTATCGCGAAGCTCACTCCTTCCGGATATGAGCCGAAATACCTGATCATCAATGTAATGAATCCGATGCCTATACCGAATACAATGCCTCCCTTGGTGGTCATCGGAGATGTCACGTAATCGGTAGCCATAAAGCAGGAACCGAGGATGAGACCACCGGTGAGAAGGTTGAAGAGAGGATCGGTGAACTGCATCGGGTTTGCGAGCCAGAATATCGCCGACACGGCTGCCACGGTGCCGAGGATCGAAAGGGTGATCCAAGGCTTGATCACCTTCCGGACAAGAAGATAGACGAATCCCACGAGTAGGGCGATAGCACAGGCCTCTCCAGCCGACCCGCCGATGTTGGCGAACAGCATCTGGGAATATGAATATCCGTGTCCGGCCATCAGCTCAGGCACGGATGCCCCCTGCATCAAGCCCTCCTTGATGACACCGAGCGGAGTCGCACCGGTAACGGCATCGACGCCGAACAGCCCCTGAGGCTGGACCCAGTGGGTCATATATGTCGGGAAGGAAATGAGCAGGAATACGCGGCCTACCAGGGCAGGATTGAAAACATTCTGTCCCAGACCTCCGAAAGTCATCTTCGCAACTCCGATAGCTACGATCGCGCCTATCAGGACCACCCACCACGGTGTCGTGGAAGGCAGGTTGAGCGCGAGCAGGATACCTGTGACCGCTGCTGACCAGTCCCCTATCGTACAAGGCTTGCGAAGCAGGTATTTTGTCACAGACCACTCGATCAGTACGCACGAAAGCACGCTCACTGCAAGCACCAGCAGTTCCTTCCAGCCGTAGAACACGACCGATACGACCACCGCCGGCAGCAACGCGATCACGACATCGCGCATCAGGACTGCCGTCGTAGTCTTGGAATGCAGGTGAGGATTCGGTGAAACCAATATTTTGTCCATACGCTATTCTGTTTTAGGTTTGGCCGCTTCTGCCGCAGCCTTGGCAGCGGCGGCGCGAGCCCTCATTATTCCCATTACCTGGCCCCTTGCCTGGCTTACTATGTCCAGAAGCGGGATACCCGCAGGACAAGAATACAGGCAGCAGCCGCACATTATGCAGTCCTGGGCCGCATTGGCTTCGAGAGCTTCCATATCTCCAGCCTTGTAAAGGCGTCTGAGCAGGAATGGTTCGAGCCCCATCGGACAGGCCTCGGAACACTTGCCGCAACGGATACAGCTGCTCTCGGGCATCCTCTTGGTCTGTTCCCTTGTGAGGAAAAGCAGACCGCCGGTACCCTTGAGGGTAGCCGCATCCAGGTTAGCGACAGCCTTGCCCATCATAGGACCTCCGCTGATCACCTTGGCTGCCTCCTGAGGAACACCTCCGAGATAGTCTATGATGTACCTGAGCGGAGTTCCCACCCTTACCATCAGGTTAGCCTGCTTAGGGAAGCATTCTCCTGTCACAGTGACCGAATTCTCCACCAGAGGCTTGTCTTTCTGGACAGCCTCATAGACAGCGAGGGCGGTGCAGACATTGTCCACTACGGCTCCTACGTCTATAGGCAGGCAACCGGAAGGCACCTGGCGGTGCATCACGGCATCGATCAGCTGTTTCTCTCCTCCTTCCGGATATTTCTTCATAAGAGGAAGCACTTCGATTCCCTCGTATTTCCCACCTTTGGCCTTGAAGGCAGAAACTATTCCGGAAATATGCTCTATCGCCTCGGGTTTGTTGTCCTCGATGGCAATGGTAGCCTTGTCCACTCCCAGAGCCTGCATCAGCAGCGCGGTTCCCACGACCACCTGCTCCCCTTTCTCCAAAAGGGTACGGAAGTCAGAAGTAAGGTAAGGCTCGCACTCGCAACCGTTGATGATCAGCATCTCGCACTTCTTCCCCGGAGGAAGGCTGAGCTTCACGTGAGTCGGGAAAGTGGCCCCGCCGAGACCGACGACTCCACCCAGTCTGACCTTCTCTATGATTGCCTTCGGGTCTTCCGGAATATCAGTCACGAGGGTGTCGGACAGGTCGATACCTTCCTTCCACTCGTCTCCTTCAACTTCGATTTCAACTACTGTCTGGATGTTGCCGGACAGATCCTGGCGCGGGCCGATGCTCTTTACGGTACCGGATACCGAGGAATGGATGTAGGCCGACATAAAGGCACCGGGTTCCGCAATCACATCACCGGCTTTCACCTTGTCACCCGGAGCCACCACCGGCTTTGCCGGAGCACCTATATGCTGAGCCACAGCAATATACACAGTAGGAGCTATCGGGAGAACTTCGATCTTGCAGTCGCGGGAGATCTTCGCATCCGATGGATGCACGCCTCCTATGGAGAATGTTCTTCTAGCCATTGCTTTCCTCCTTCTTTACTTCTGGTTTTGCCGCGGCTGCAGCCTCACGCTCCTTCTTCTGACGCTCCTGTACCCGGGCCTTGACGGCTTCCTTGTCCAGAGGCTTTGGGAAATTGATTCCGTGGATAGCTCCGGTCGGGCACATCGCCTCACATTCGCGGCAGAGCTTGCACTTCGCATAATCTATATAGGCTGCATTGTTCTCTATCACGATGGCATCGTGGGTACAGGCTTTGGCGCAGATACCGCAGCCGATGCACGCGGCAGAACAAGCCTTCTTGGCTGCAGGTCCCTTGTCCTTGTTCACGCAGCTGACATACATCCTCATACTGCGAGGTCCTTTATTCCTCAGCTCGATGATCCCCTTGGGGCAAGCCTTGACGCAGGAACCGCAGGCGGTACACTTGGATTCATCGACCACCGGAAGACCCGTCTCGGGATCCATTCCGATGGCGTCGAACTTACAGGCACCGACACAGTCGCCGCAGCCCAGGCAGCCGAAGGAGCACAACGTGTCTCCGGAATAGAGGGATGCCTTGACCTTGCAGGACAAGGAGCCGTCATATTCATTGATCCTGGGCCTGTTGGCGCAAGTACCGTTGCAGCGCACGACAGCCACCATAGGGGCTTTCTCCTTGATTTCGAAACCGAGGATGGCAGCCACCTGTTTCATCGTTTCATTCCCTCCTACCGGACAGAAGTGGTTGTCCAGGTCGGGAGCCTTCACCGCCGATTCAGCGAAGGCGTGGCAGCCGGCGAAGCCGCATCCTCCGCAGTTCGCCCCAGGCATTGCTTTCTCAACCTGCTCGATGCGGGGATCCTCGACGACCTTGAAGCGCTGCGCGACAAGGAAGAGGGTCAGCGCAAGCAGCAGGCCGAGACCTGAGATGATTGCGATGGTCCAAATGATAGTAGTTGACATAAGGTATTGAAATATAATTATTTCTTAATATAGAACCCATATCCCTCAGCGAGTTTGCCGCGGAAGAGATAAAGCACCAGATAGTACAAGGCGATGCCTCCGACCGACAATAAGCCGACAGCCAGCTCTCCAAGCCCTATATTTGACAAAGATAATATTAAAATCAGTAAAAACATCACGGGGATGACATAAGAAAAGAGGACTGCCTTGAGCCCGGACTTTCTGGCAAGGCAGACTTCCACTTCCTGACCTGTGACGTATGTCTCTCCCTCCGAAAGGGGAACTTCTATGATCTTCCTGCTGGATTCAGACAAAGTACAGAGCCCTGCCGCGTGGCACGCGGCGCAGGCGGACTCGGACACTATCTCCACGGAGACTTTCCCTCCGCCGCATCCGGTCACCGTACCCTTGTGGGAAATCACTTCACCCATCAGTCGTTCACTATGGATGTAAGAGGATGGCGGATACCGCTGGTGGAATACAGGCGGCCACGGACCTCACCCAACTTGAGAGGAGCTACGAAATAAACGGGAATCTTGTTCGCATCGTCGGTGAACCAGGCATAAAGCTTGGAATCCCCGGAGAAAACTTCACCCTTGACCACATCGAATCCGAACTTCAGACATCTAACGGTTCCCATTCCCTTGACCTTGCGGTTCTCCTTGCCAAGATAGACGAAAGACAAGGTCCTCACGTGGCTGTCACAGGCGAAAGTCATCGGATACCTGCCTCCCACCTTCAGTTTGGACACGTCCATATTCCTCATCACGTAATACATAAGGGGCAGGTCGAAGGTGCAGTTGTCCATCGGAAGGGTGGTTGTGAATTCTCCTTTCCGGGAATTGTTTATGGTGGCGTTGATCTGGTTGCCGGAATATGTGTAAAGATTTGTGCACCAGTAGTTTCCTTCTCTCGCATCCCTGGTGAACTTCACCGGCTTGAAGCCATCGCAGGTGAACCAGGAATCCATATGCTCCCTGACTTTGAATACCTGTTCGTATATCTTCTGGGTATTGCCCGAAAGAGAACCGTGATAGACTTTCTTGCCGTTCAGCCTCGTCGAATCCAGCTTTATGACGGCCTGGGCCACATCAGCGTTGACCAGGCCCCACTTGTAGTGGATTGTGAAAACCAGCTTCTCTCCTCCCTTGAAAGCGAGATTCTCCTTATCCAATCTCACGGGAATGCACTTTTGTCCGTATGCAGGGATGGCAGCGGCGGAAAGCAGCACCATCAGGGCGGCGACAATGCCTCGAATATGTTTCAGGTTCATCAGAATTCGGAATTTTGGTCGAACTCACTGTTCATTGCAGATTCCGTGCCCATCGATTCGGCAACGGCGGCAAGGGAGTCTCCCGGCTCCACGAACCGTACCTGTTCGGACTTGAACAGCATCTCGATATCACAGACTTCTCCGTTTCGGTGCTTGGCAATGATGATCTGGGTCGCTTCCTTGCCCTCCGGGGACTCTCCGAGTCCGACATAATCCGGACGGTGTATGAATATGACCATATCCGCATCCTGCTCGATGGAACCGGATTCACGAAGGTCGCTCAGCTGCGGCTTGCCGCTTCCACCTGTCCTCTGGACAGCGTTCCTGGAAAGCTGCGACAGGGCTATGATCGGTATGTTGAGTTCCTTGGCCGTCGCCTTGAGTGTCCTCGAAATGGCAGCCACCTCCTGCTCGCGGAGACCGCGGAGCTCTACCGGACCCTGCATCAGCTGCAGATAATCCACGATGACAAGGCGCACGCCCTTCGATTTTACCAGCCTCTTCACCTTTGTACGGAACTCCATAAGCGGTATGCTCGGAGTGTCATCTATGTACAACGGAGCCTTGGACAAGGATGCAAGCTTGGTCTCCAGCTGCTGCCAGTCCCAAGGATCCAGTTTGGCTCCTCCCTTGAGTTTCTCGGCCGGCAGTCCGGATTCGGTGGTCATAAGACGCATAACAAGCTGCAATGCAGACATTTCCAGCGAGAACACCGCCACAGGCATCTTGTGGTCCACGGCAGCATTGCGGGCAAGGTTCAGGGCAAACGCCGTCTTACCGACGGAAGGACGTGCTGCGAGAATGATCAGGTCGGAAGCCTGCCAGCCCATCGTGACCCGGTCCAGGGAAGGGAATCCCGACGGGACCCCGCTGAGTCCGGTGGTGTTCTGGTTCTTCTCGACCTCCTTCAAGGCGTCGTTGATGATGGAACCCACTTCCTGGACATCCTTCCGCAGGTTGTTCTGGATGGCATTGTAGACCTTGGTCTGGGCATCGTCGATAAGCTGGTCGACAGTCACAGAGTCGTCGTACGAATCCTTGAGTATCTGATACGAGGCTGTGATGAGGTCCCTCTGTATGCTCTTCTGCTTGAGGATCTTGACGTAATATTCAATATGGGCGGCAGCACCGACCTTGTCGGAAAGCCCGGCAAGGGCCACCGGCCCTCCCACGGCTTCGAGGTTGCCCTTCTCGCGAAGCTTGGCACTCACCGTCACGATATCCACCGGGGTATGTCCGTTCACGAGTTCGGACATAGCCTCGTAGATCATCTTGTGGCGGGGATCGTAGAAACAGGAAGGTGAAAGCTCTTCAAGCGCCATATCGACGGATGAAGGCTCGATAAGCATAGCTCCGAGGACAGCCTCTTCGACTTCAAGGGCTTGAGGCGGTTTGTTCCCGATCTCAAGCCCAAGTGTGTCAAGATTTACCGTCTGAGCCTTTTTCATTACTGTTCTGCGCTGAAGTCAGGGTTGACGATGATCCTTCCGCAGTGTTCGCAGATGATGAGCTTCTTGTTGGAAGCGATCTCGACAAGACGCTGAGGGGTAATCGTATTGAAACAACCTCCGCAGGAGTCGCCGTTGTAAACGGAAACCACTGCAAGATGGTTGTGGACGCTCTTGCGGATACGGTCGTATGCGCTCATCGTCCTGGCATCGATCTTGGCTGCGCACTGCTCGCGCAAAGCCTTGAGCTCCTCTTCCTGCTTGGAAGTTGACTCGACGATCGTGGCAAGTTCTTCTTTCTTCGCCTTGAGGTCCTCGTTGCGGATGGCAAGGCGGTCTTTCAGATAATCGATCTCATCCTTCTTCTCGGCGATCGCGGCCTTCGTATCGCCAATGGTCTTTAGAGCGATCTGGCGGAGAAGACCCTGGTTCTCGATCTCCTTGTTGATGGAATCGTATTCGCGGCTGTTGGAGATGTCGTTCAGCTGCTGCTGGTACTTCTCGATCTGGATGTCACAGTCCACGATGTTCTGCTTGTTGTCGGCAATCGTCTGGTTGTAAGCGTCGATGACGGCTGCGTCCTGGGCCTGACGGGCCTTGAGGTCGGCCAGCTCGTTCTCAAGAGCCTCGACTTCAGAAGGAAGCTCACCGCGGAGCTGCAGGATCTTGTCGATTTCCGAATCCGCCTGCTGGAGCTCATAAAGGGTCTTGAGCTTTTCCTCGACGCTGATCTCGGAGTCCGCAAAATTCTTCTGCAGGGAAACGAAGGTTTCTCTCTGGTCTATAGGAGTTTCGACTTTCTTGATTTTCTTGGTTGCCATATCTAACTAAAAATAATGTACAGGGTTACTTGATCCCAGCCTCTCGCTGGTACGGATTGCAAAGGTAGGAAATTTTTTCCTTAACAGAGAAAATAATATGTCAACTATTTCCACTTCCCCCTCGAAATGGCCTATGTCAATGACCATAAAGCCTTTAGGAGTAAAAAAATGATGATAGGAAATATCCCCGCAAATGTATGCCTGGGCACCTGCCCGGAGCGCGTTCCCGATCAGGGAAGAGCCGCTTCCTCCGCACATCGCGACCCTCTTCACCGGAACTTCCGGCAGGCAGGAACAGCGGACGACGGAGAGAGAAAAAGCAGACTTCACATATTCGACGAACTCCCTTGGGTCAAGGGGTCCCGGAAGATTGCCGACGGCTCCGAGACCGGTACCGTCACCATCCATATCGAGGACCTCGATGTCTTCCAGCCCCAGCCTCCTGGCCATTGCTCCGCTGACGCCGTCGAGTACCTTGTCCGCGGTGGTATGGGCGGCATACACCGCAATCCCGTTCCCGAGAGCCTTGATAACCGCAAGTCCTACGTTGTCGTCAGGGGAAATCTTCTTCAGGCCACTGTATATCAGCGGATGGTGCGTGACTATCATATCCGCCCCGCAAGCTATGGCCTCGTCCACAAGCTCGGGAGTACAGTCGAATCCCAGAAGGATCCCGTGGACCTCCTGGTCCGGGGAGCCGAGGATCAGCCCGCTGTTGTCCCAGTTCTCCTGGATGGAAAGCGGAGCGAATTCCTCGATCGCCGAAGTTATATCCCTTACCCTCATAGCGACTTCCTAACTTCGACCAGCTGTTTGCGGATATCCTTCAGGCTGTCCAGGACCTTGACGCGTCCTTCGACCTTCCTGCGGTCCGCCGCCATCTTCTTGGAAGCGCCCTCGAGGGTCATTCCCTGCTCCTTGACCAGGAGATGGATCTGCTTGAGGCATTCCATATCCTCCGCCGTGAACAGGCGGTTGCCTTTGGCGTTCCTCTTGGGGCTGATGTACTTCGGGAAAGAGTTTGACCAGAACCTCACGAGTGACGTGCTCTCCCCGAGGATTTCGGCTGCCTCGCCGATAGTGTAATATAATTTCTCCATAACCAGAATGTTGTATCAATCCAATGACTGGGCCGTGTTGGCCGACATAAAAAGCATTCCCACGTACTCCTCGGGACCGGCCGAGGCGAAGAAGCAATGAAGCGGATCCAGCCTGACGGTGTCCCTCAGCACCTCGTAATGGAGGTGTGGGGCGAAGGAATTGCCGGACATCCCGACGTGACCTATGAGCTTTCCCTTCCTGACCTTCTGCCCTGACGAAACCTTGATGTCGTCAAGATGGGCATAACGGGTAGTGTAGCCGTTGCCGTGGTCAATCGAGACCACGTTGCCCAGCCCCTTCCCGCTCTTGGTCACTTCCTTCACGACCCCGTCGGCCGACGCGAACACTTCAGTCCCTTGCGGGGATATCATATCAAGTCCCATATGCCGGGCGGAAACCTTGTAGAACGGGTTTATCTTCTCTCCTATTGAAGCCCCTGCCTTGGCGGAATTGAAAGACTCCAACGGACTGGAAAGAGGAGGAAGCGACCCGACCCCTTTTCCAAGGGCCTCCGTCACCTTCCTGAAATCTTCATCCACTCCGGCGGTCTTGTCCTTCAGGATATCCAGTTTCCTGGATACATATTCCACGATGTCACTGTCAGCAACCGAATCGATCCTGGCGAGCAAGTCCCCGGAATACGCCATCCCCAATTCAGGTGCATCGGCACTGAATATCTGGCGGTAGATGTCGTTGTCCTTGGCCATCAGCCCTTCCAGCACATCGCTTACCAGCTCCTCCTTGCGGCTCATCTCCGAATACAGCTGCCTGTACATCTGGTTCTGACGCTTGAGCTGACGCTCGGTGTCGGTATTCACCAGCAACGCGAACAAGATGTAATAGATGACCGAGATAGAAGCCGTGACCAGGAAGTACTTAAGCCCCTTGCGCAGGAAGAAACCTATCGAATGGGTAACCTTCCTGAACTCCATCTTGGTCTTGTCGAATATGTATTTGTCCGCCATTCCTCCCTCCTATCTGCTGGTGACTACGAACCTGCGCCTGGCCGGCAGGGTGCCGGTCTCGTCCTCGCGCTGGCGGACCATAGCCGAATATTCATTCTTGGACATGGACAGGTCGAGATAATTCATAGGATTGACCTTGTTGCCCTTGTAAATCACCTCATAATGGAGATGCGGGCCGCTGGCCCTGCCGGATTTTCCGGTTTCCCCTATGCAATCCCCTCTCTTGACCTTCATTCCCTCGGTCACGTTGACCGAATTGAGATGAGCGTACTTGGTCTCGTAGCCGAAGCCGTGATCCAAGGTTATGCTGTTGCCATAGCCGAAGAAATCGAATTCGACGGACTCGACCACCGCATCACCCGTCGCATATACAGGATTACCGATGTCCATTGCGAAGTCCACCCCGGTGTGCATCTTGCTGTCTCCCGTAAAAGGATCCGACCTGTAGCCGAACGGACTTGAAACGTGGTATTTCGAATCGTCCGGAACGATCGGCGGGATGGCCGGGATGCAGGAGACCATATCCCCGGCAGTCTTGGAAACGGCAGCTATCTCATCGAACGACTTGCTTTGGACCGTAGTCTGACGAGTCAGCCTGTCAAGCCTCAAAGCAGTGTTTTTCAAGTAGTTGTCCTTCTCGAGGCCATCGAGGTAGGAATACCTGTCCACCCCTCCTATGCCTGCGTTGCGGACCTCAGCCGGAATCTCGTTCATCCCGAATATGGACCTGTAGACATCCTCATCCCTAACACGCAGCCCGTCCAGTATCTCCTGGTCCCGGTCCATCTTGTTGTTGAGCAGGTCCAGCCTGGCATCGAGACGGGCGTGTTCGGCTTTCAGGAACGCCGTCTTGGGCAGGTCTATCTTGAGCACCGAAGTCGCGAACCACATATAGAGGAAAGCAATCAGAAGACTCCCCGCCACAAGACAGAAAACCTTGAAAACTTTTGATTTCAAGGACGCTTTCTTAATCTCGTACATCAATGTCTCGGGATTGAGGATATATCTTCTCATAACTTACAAATATACCGTTATTTTGCGATAAATCGCGAAAATTGTTATAATTTTGCCAATTCCGTGCCTTTCTGTAAGCACTGTTTCGGAATGAGCCGGCAAATATAGCAGAAAATATTGATATACAAATATGTACACCTCCAGAGAGATTAGAAAGCAATTCCTGGATTTCTTTGCATCCAAAGGGCACACGGTCGTGCCTTCAGCTCCAATGGTCGTCAAGAACGATCCTACGCTAATGTTCACCAACGCCGGAATGAACCAGTTCAAGGATATATTCCTGGGCAACTCGGCTCCTAAGTCAAAGAGAGCTACCGATTCGCAGAAATGCCTCAGAGTCAGCGGAAAGCACAACGATCTCGAGGCTGTGGGACACGACGGAAGGCATCATACGATGTTCGAGATGCTCGGTAACTGGAGCTTCGGAGATTATTTCAAGACCGAAGCCATCTCCTGGGCCTGGGAACTTCTCACAGAGGTCTACAAGATCGACAAGTCCAAGCTGTATGCTACCGTGTTCGAGGGCAGTGCTGAAGACGGCACCACCCTGGACGTGGAAGCTATGGAGGCCTGGCGCAAGCTTATGCCAGAGGACCACATAGTCCTTGGGAACAAGCACGATAATTTCTGGGAGATGGGCGATACAGGCCCGTGCGGCCCTTGCAGCGAGATCCACATCGACCTGCGTCCCGACGATGAGATAGCCAGGATTCCCGGCCGCGAGCTGGTCAACACCGACGACGACCGCGTCATCGAGATATGGAACCTGGTGTTCATGCAGTTCAACCGCAAGGCCGACGGTTCCCTGGAACCTCTTCCTGCCAAGAACATTGACACAGGAATGGGCTTCGAGCGGCTTTGTATGGTGCTTCAGGGCAAGAGCAGCAACTACGAGACCGACGTGTTCTCCGGAATGATAAGGAAGATCGAGGAACTGTCCGGGCACAGGTACGGCGAGGATGAGAAGACTTCAGTAGCCATGAGGGTCATCGCAGACCACATCAGGGCGATCGCCTTCTCCATCGCCGACGGTCAGCTCCCATCCAATGTCAAGGCAGGCTACGTCATCCGCAGGATCCTCCGCCGTGCAGTCCGCTACGGCTATACATTCCTTGGATTCGACGAACCGTTCCTCTGCTCCCTGATTCCCCAGCTTGTCTCCGATATGGGAGAGGCCTATCCCGAGCTGCCTAAGCAGCAGAAGCTGATCGAGAGCGTGATACGGGAAGAAGAAATGTCCTTCCTCAGGACCCTGGACCGCGGAATCAGGCTTATGGACGAATATATCGCCAAGAACGCTGCGACCAAGGCCATCCCGGGAGTGGATGCCTTCGTCCTCTACGACACTTACGGCTTCCCTGTCGACCTGACCCAGCTTATCGCTGCCGAGAACGGCTATTCCGTGGATATGGAAGGCTTCAACGCCGAACTCCTCAAGCAGAAGGAAAGGGCCCGCAACGCGACTGCCAACGAATTCGGGGACTGGACCATATTCCACGAAGGAGAAGAAGCCGAATTCCTCGGCTACGACTATACCGAACTGGAAGGATGCCGGCTCCTGAAGCAGCGTACCGTCAAGCAGAAGAACAAGACTATGTTCCAGCTGGTCTTCGACCGTACTCCTTTCTATGCGGAGATGGGAGGCCAGGTAGGCGACACCGGAGAGATCATCTCGGAGAGCGGTGAGCATATCCGCATCCTCAACACCGTCAAGGAGAACAACCTTACGATACACATCGCCGAGCGCATCCCTACGGACTGTACCGAGAGCTTCACTCTCAAGGTGGACTTCCTCCGGCGGAAGAGCATAGCGGCGAACCATACCGCCACCCACCTTCTGGATTACGCCCTCAGGAGTATCCTCGGAACCCACGTCGAGCAGAAAGGCTCGTTCGTGACCGGAGACTATTTCCGTTTCGACTTCTCCCACTTCGCAAAGGTGAGCGACGAAGAGATCAGGCAGGTGGAACACCTTGTCAACAAGATGATCCGCGAGGATTATCCTCTCCAGGAGAAGAGGGACGCCACGATGGAGGAGGCCAATGCGATGGGAGCCATCGCTTTGTTCGGCGAAAAGTACGGGGACAAGGTACGTGTCGTTAGGTTCGGCGACTCAGTCGAGCTCTGCGGTGGAACACACGCCGCATCGACTGGCCGGATCGGTTTCTTCAAGATAGTCTCGGAATCCGCTATCGCTGCAGGTGTGCGCAGGATAGAGGCGGTGACCGGAGAAGCTGCCGAGAACCTGCTCGATTCAGTCTCAGACACCCTCAAGGCCGTCAGGGCTGCCTTCAACAATGTTCCTGACGTGACCGGAGCCGTGGCCAAACTCATTGCGGAGAATTCCGAAGCCAGGAAGAAACTCGAGGAGTTCGCCAAGGAAAAGGCCGCCTCGTTCGCCAAGGTACTTGCATCACGTGCAGAGAATATCAATGGAACGGATGTTGTTGTTTTCCGTTCTGACGTCGACCCTGTGATGTTCAGGGAAGCTGCTGCGATCCTCCAGAAGGAGGTGAGCAACCTCGCCCTCTGCGCAGCCTTCGCTCACGAAGGCAAGCCGCAGCTGGTGCTTATGTATTCCCAGGACCTTGTGGCGAAAGGCCGCAATGCTGCCGCTGACATACGTGAAGCGGCCAAGTCCATCCAGGGAGGCGGAGGAGGACAGCCGTTCCTCGCAACCGCAGGAGGACGCAATGCCGAAGGCCTTGCCCAGGCCCTCGAAACAATGGTTGAAACAGCGACCAGGCAATAGCAGATGAAAAAGCTGGACAAGTTCATACTGACCTCTTTCATAGGACCGTTCTTCATGATCCTGTTGGTGGTCATATTCATCCTGATGATGCAATTCCTCTGGGTGTATATCGATGAACTTGTCGGTAAAGGACTGGGTTTCAAGGTTATAGCCGAATTCCTGTTCTGGGGAGGCTGCACAGTTCTCCCTCTTGCCCTTCCGCTCGCCACCCTCCTCGCGTCAATGATGACCGTGGGTAATATGGGTGAGAACAACGAGCTGATAGCGCTCAAATCGGCAGGAGTATCGGTACTGAGGGTCATGCTCCCGCTGATGATAGCGGCTTTCTTCATCAGCATCGGCACATTCTTCGTGATCAACAAGCTCGTTCCGGTGTCCTACAATGAGATATTCACCCTCAGGGACGACATCGGGAAGACCAAGGATGAAATCAAGGTCCCTTCAGGGACTTTCTACGACGGCGTGGACGGTTACGTCCTGCGCGTCGGCAGCCAGTATTCCGACGGGTTGATGCGCGACGTGATGCTTTACGACCATACCGGTAGGGGCAACACGAGGCTCACCCTGGCGGATTCCGCGGTGATGAAGATGTCCAAGAACAAGGACTACATCACCATCAAGATGTACAACGGTACGAACTACCAGGAGACCAACAGCAAGAACTACCGTGACACTTCCCTCCAGCTCCAGATGATCGACTTTTCGAAACAGGAGATGGTCATCGCCCTGGAGAACTACGCATTCCAGAAATCTGACAGCGCCAGGTTCGGAGACCAGGTCAAGGCTCTTCCGCTGGTGAGGTTGAGAGAAGACCGGGATTCGCTGGAGGCAAAGAGGGATTCGACGAAGGCGGAACAGCTGATGAGCACGGCCGCTTCCCCGCTGTTCCTCCTCCATAGCCAGCTGGACACCACGGCTTCCGGCATCACGTCCGTTTTCAAGGACCCTGAATACCTGGAATTCAAGGATGACCAGACTCATGCAGACGCCCTCCAGGGTGCCGCGAATATGGCTATGCAGATGCAGGCCAACCTGGAGAACTACGAATTCGGTGCCTTCGACTATACGGTGCGCCTCAGGTGGACCCTCGTGGAATTCCTGCGACGCTACGGACAGGCTCTCGCCTGCTTCATAATGTTCTTCATCGGAGCTCCTCTGGGAGCCTTGATCAGGAAAGGAGGCCTCGGGGTTTCCGCCATCGTGTCCGTCCTGTTCTTCGTTCTCTACTGGATCGTCGACATCACGGTCACCAAGCTTGCGAGGGATGGTTCTGTCGGAGCCATAGTCGGGGCCTTCGGGGCCCCCGCGGTGATGCTGCCGATCGGTATATACCTGACCATAAAGGCCATCCACGATACCGACCTCTCGAACCTGGACTCCATCAAGAACTGGTGGAGGAGCTTCAAGAGCAAGGTGGTAGGATTGTTCAGGAAGACCAGGATAGTATATATGGGAACTCCGGAATTCGCCGTGGCTCCGCTCAAGGCCCTCCTGGAGAAGAACTACAATATCGTGGGAGTCGTCACCGTGGCCGACAAGCCTTCCGGAAGGGGGCAGAACGTCAACGAGAGCGCAGTCAAGAAATTCGCGGTGGAGAACGGTCTTCCTGTATTCCAGCCTCTGAAGCTGAAGGATCCGGAATTCCTCGACCAGCTCAGTGCGCTCAAGGCCGATATGTTCATCGTGGTCGCTTTCAGGATGCTGCCTGAAGAAGTGTGGGCTATGCCGAAGCTCGGTACGTTCAACCTGCACGCCGCCCTGCTCCCGCAATATCGCGGAGCTGCTCCTATCAACTGGGCGGTGATCAACGGAGAGACCCGCACCGGTGCCACCACGTTTATGATTGACAAGAATATCGACACCGGTGGGATCATCCTTCGCCAGAGCATAATGATCGGAGAGTCCGACACTGCCGGAGATGTCCACGACAAGCTTATGGAGATCGGTGCCGAAATGGTTGTCCAGACAGCACAGGGTCTGATCGAGCACAATGTGGATACACGCGTCCAGAGAAGCTTCATCCAGGGTTCCGAGGTATTGAGACCGGCCCCGAAACTGACCCGGGAGCTCTGTCACATTGACTGGAACGATTCCACGAAGCAGATATACAACCTCATCAGAGGCCTCAGTCCATACCCAGCTGCGTTCACCCAGCTCGTAAAGGATGGCTCTGCTCCGGTACAGCTTAAGATTTATTCTGCCGAAGCGGTCAATAACGTGGAAGCCCCTGGCAAGACTGCAGCAAGCCGCCCTGGTACGATCCTGACCGACGGCAAGAGCTATATGCACATCACAACGGCCGACGGTGCAATCGCGCTCAAGGAGGTCCAGATCGCCGGCAAGAAACGGATGGACATCAAGGCCTTCCTCATCGGCTTCCGCGAACCGGAGGCATATTCAGTCACTCCTGGCACATCAAAGGCTGAAATAGCCAAGACAAAAGTACAGTGAGTTCCGTCGTCATCATAGCGGGAGGTGACTTCCCGAAGAAAGAGTATCCGAGGCAGATCCTCAGGGATGCGGATTACATCATATGCTGCGACGGAAACGCCCTGAAGGCCTTCCTGCGCAACCGGAAGGCCATATTCGGGAAAGACGACCGCCTGCCGGACGCCGTGGTCGGAGACTTGGACAGTATGACTGCAAGGCTCCTTGATGGATACGGCGGCCTGCTGGTACACATTGAAGAGCAGGACGACAACGACCTGGCCAAGGCTTTCCACTATGTTCTGGACCATATCCCGGGAGTCGACCTGATCTCTTTCCTGGCCACAACCGGTAAGCGGGAAGACCACACCCTGGGCAACTTCGGCCAGCTTATGGAATTCGCCAGGTACCTGGATAAAAAAGGAATATGCATCAGCCTGCAGGCTGTCTCAGACTTTTCGACCATACTTCCGGTCACCGATTCCTGCGAACTGTTCGTAGGAGAAGGCCGCACCGTGTCCATATTCTCTCCCGACAATTCATTGAATATCAAGTCAGAGGGCCTCGTATGGCAGACCGATGGCGTTGTTTTCGACAATTGGTGGCAGGCCTCCCTCAACCGATCCGACGCCGACCTTGTCCGTCTCCGCTTCTCCCACAGATCCATAGCCCTCGTCATCCTCGACTGATCACACCCGTCATTCCCGGCTTGACCGGGAATCCCTACAACGAGTATCAACTTAACCGTTTGTTTATTGGAGATTTATGCTATCTTTGTATAAATATATGATTAATTGATATCCAGATGCTTAAGAAAATCAGAGTCATCCTGGCAGCCTTGTTCTTCGTCGCCATCACATTGCTGTTCCTGGACTTCACCGGGACACTCCACGGATGGCTGGGCTGGCTCGCCAAGATCCAGTTCCTTCCTGCCGTCCTCGCCCTCAACGTCGCGGTTATAGTCGCCCTCGTGTTGCTGACCATCCTTTTCGGAAGGGTGTATTGCTCGGTGATATGTCCTCTGGGCGTATTCCAGGACGTAGTGGCAAATATCAGCAGGAAAGGCAAGAAAGGTAAGTATTCCTACTCCAAGGAAATCAAATGGCTACGCTACGGAGTCTGGGTACTGTTCGTTGTAGCGATCGTGGTCGGAGTGAATGCCTTCGTAGCCCTGCTCGAACCGTACAGCGCCTGGGGAAGGATAGTCAACAATCTCCTCGCTCCGGTCTACCAGTGGGGCAACAACCTGCTGGCATACTTCGCGGAAAGGAAAGGCAGCTACGCCTTCTACACGAAGGAGGTATGGCTCAAGAGCCTTCCTGTATTCCTCGTAGCCGTCGCGACCCTCGTCGCCCTGGTAATCCTGGCCTGGAAGAACGGCAGGACCTACTGCAACACCATCTGCCCTGTCGGAACGACCCTGAGTTTTTTCTCCCGGTTCGCAATGTTCCGTCCGACCATCGATCCGGAGAAGTGCAAGAATTGCCACGGTTGCGAGAAACACTGCAAGGCCGCCTGCATCGACAGCTCCAGAAAGGCGATCGACTACAGCCGCTGCGTGGATTGTTTCAACTGCGTGGAAGCCTGCAAGTTTGGAGCTATAAACTATCGTTTCGCCTGGAGCCGCACAGCTCCGGCTGAAACCGTTCCTTCCGACAATAAGGCTGCCGACAACGGCAGAAGGGCGTTCCTTATCGGCAGTACCGTAGCTTTGACCGGATTGGGCCTGAAGGCTCAGGAACTCGCCGAAGAGGCCGACACGACCGTACTCGAGAAGGAGAACGAAGGCGGATTCGCCACCATCATCCCGAAAAAGTCGCCTCACCGCGACACTCCTCTGACCCCGTTCGGATCGGAAAGCCTCAAGAAGTTCGGGAACCACTGCACGGCCTGCCAGCTCTGCGTTTCCGTATGCCCGAACAATGTTCTCAGGCCATCCAAGGACCCGTCCCGCTTTATGCAGCCGGAGATGTCCTTCGAGCGCGGATATTGCCGGCCGGAGTGTGTGAAGTGCTCTGAAGTCTGTCCTACAGGAGCCATCCTCAAGATCACTCCGGAGGAAAAGACAACCTGGAAAGTGGGAACCGCTTCCGTGGACTACAGTCTCTGCATAGTATCCGCCGGAGAAGTGGAAGAATGCGGAAACTGCGCCCGACACTGCCCTGTCGGCGCCATCAAGATGGTCCGCAAGGACCCTGATGAAGCCTCTGAGCATCCTGTCAGGATACCTACGGTCAACGAAGCGAAGTGCATCGGCTGCGGCGCGTGCGAGAATCTCTGCCCTGCCCGCCCGATAAGTGCGATCAAGGTCAATGGTTGCGAAATCCATCACACAGTTTAGAGAATAAGAGATGAAAAAGATAGACAGAAGAGAATTCCTCAAGAAGACCGGCGAAGGTGCCGCTGCCGTTGGCGCACTTGCCCTGGCTGCCTCCTGCGCTCCGAAGAAAACGGCTGAAAACATAGCCGCCGGATCCGGCGAAAAGGGCCCGGACGTGCTTGAAACCGGAAAGATGGAGCTTCGGACCAATCCCGGCAACGGAGACAAAGTCTCCCTGCTCGGCTATGGTTGTATGCGCTTCACGATGAAAAAGGACGCTGACGGTAATGACATCATCGACCAGGATAACGTCAACGAGCTCATTGACTACGCCCTTGCACACGGGGTCAACTATTTCGATACGTCACCTGTTTATCTCCAGGGGCAGTCGGAAGAAGCAGTGGGCATAGCCCTTTCAAGGCATCCCAGGAATGAATATTTCATTGCTACAAAGATGTCCAATTTCTGGAGCAACGACCGCAACGTTGCGATCAAGCTCTACCAGGACTCTTTCAAATGCCTCAAGACAGATTATATAGACTACTACCTGCTGCATTCCCTCGGAAGGGGCGGAGCGGAAGGATTCAAGCAGAGATTCGAGGACAACGGGATAATGGAGTTCATGCTCAAGGAACGCGAGAAAGGCAAGATCCGCCAGCTCGGTCTTTCGTTCCACGGCAACCAGGAGCAGTTCGACCAGATAATGGCCCTTCACGACAAGTACCACTGGGACTTCGTCCAGATACAGATGAACTACTTCGACTGGAAACACGCCGACGGCAAGCGCAACGTCAATGCCGAATATCTCTACCAGGAGCTTGACAAACGTGGCATCCCGATCGTGATTATGGAACCACTCCAGGGAGGACGCCTCGCAAATCCTGTGGAAGGTGTAGTGAATATGCTGAAGGAACGCGATCCACAGGCATCCAACGCATCCTGGGCTTTCAGGTTCGTCGGCACCTACCCCAGGATCCTGACCGTCCTCAGCGGAATGGTGTACAAGGAGCACCTTGAGGACAACCTGCGTACATTCTTGGATTTCAAACCATTGAATGATCACGAACTGAGTTTCCTGTGCGATGAGTGCGCCGGTATAATGGCCAACTACCCTACCATCGACTGCAACGACTGCAAGTATTGTATGCCTTGCCCTTACGGTATCGACATACCTGGCATATTCAAGCATTACAATTCCTGTGTCAACGGCGGGTTGATCGCCCAGAGCGTGAGCCAGGAGGACTACAAGAAGCTGCGCAAGGCATATCTGGTGAGCTACGACAGGGCCATCCCTACCTTGCGTCAGGCGAGCCACTGTGTCCACTGCAAGCAATGCGTCCCGAAATGCCCTCAGAGCATATCGATCCCTCGCGAGCTCTCAAGAATTGACCGTTACATCGAGCAATTGAAACAGAACACACTCCAATAGGCATCTCGGAATATCCGGGAGCAATCAGCAGCGGCAGAAAGCGGCCAGAGGCCGCGGGCTGCAAGAAGCCAGGGCATCTGGAGAACAAGTTCTCCGAGTGCCCTGATTTCTTGCAAAAACGCCGCACCTTGAGGTGCGGCGTCTGCCTTGCTGATTGCGTGGAGCGGAAAGAGCGAGATTCGAACTCGCGAACCCCTTTTGGAGGTCACACGCTTTCCAGGCGTGCCTCTTCAGCCACTCGAGCATCTTTCCTTTTTCCCGCAGTTAAGTCGGGACTGCAAATATAATAATATTCCCTTGAAACAGAAAAAAATTTCTTTGTATCTTTATGCTATGAAGATTCTTATAGTCCTGTATGCCCTCTTGGCCAGCCTCTCGGCCGGGGCCTCTCCCTGCCACGGAAACAAGGTTATCCTGGGAGACGAACGCTTAGGGGAATATCTCAAGTCACTGGAAGGAAAGAGGGTCGCCGTATTCAGCAACCACTCCGGAATCGTCGGCGACAAGGTGGAAGGCTCCCGCCTCGCGGATGATGTCAAGAAGAACGGAATTACGGACGAGAACAGCCTGATCCCGTTTACAGAGCCTTCCGTTCCGGGCGGAACCATCGGATACGGGCCTCACCTTGTGGATGTCCTGCTTGGAAATGGCGTGGATGTAAGGGGGATATTCTCGCCGGAGCACGGCTTCAGAGGGACGGCTGACGCAGGAGAGAACGTTGCCAGCGGCAGGGACGAAAAGACTGGAATCGAGATCCTCTCCCTATACGAGAAAGGCTCCAGGATGCCAGGCAAGGACAAGATGGATAGATTCGATGTGCTCCTGGTCGATATCCAGGATGTCGGACTGAGGTACTATACCTATTACATATCGATGCTCCACCTGATGGATGCCTGCGCAAGATACGGGAAGAAGGTCATCGTCCTGGACCGGCCCAACCCCAACGGTTTCTATGTGGACGGTCCCATACTGGATATGGAATACAAATCCGGCATAGGTGCACTTCCTATCTGCACCGTACACGGGATGACCCTGGGTGAGCTTGCACTGATGATAAACGGAGAAGGCTGGTTGGAAGAGGACAGGAAATGCGACCTGGAAGTCATCCCCTGCCTCAATTATACCCACGGTACCAAGTACAGCCTCATCGTCCCCCCTTCACCGAATCTCAAGGATATGAAGTCAGTTTACCTGTATTCATCGACTTGCTACTTCGAAGGGACAGCGGTTACCGCAGGAAGGGGCACAATGTTCCCGTTCGAAGTGTACGGCCATCCGGCGATGAAGGGATATCCATTCTCTTTCGTACCCAAGAGCATCCCGGGCGCGAAGAAGCCGCGTTACCTTGGAGAGGAGTGCTTCGGAGTCGACCTGCGCGGCAAACCACTGGAGTATGTCTGGAAGGAGAAGATCAACTTGGAATATGTCATCGACGCCTGGAGAGCCCTCGGTACCGGCGATGCGTTCTTTATGAGCAATGGTCATTTCGAACTCCTTGCAGGGGTGGGCTGGGTCCGCCAGATGATTGAATCCGGATGTACGGCAGAAGAGATTTCTGCGCGCTGGGAAGGCGATGTCAGGGCCTTTGAAGAAATGCGCAAGCCTTACCTGCTATACGAATAGGAAAGACAATTGAAAAATGAACGGAGACGAATCTCACGATTGGTCTCCGTTCAATCTATTCAATACTTATGAAATAACTATTGAGTCAGTTTTTGGTTTATGAGTAAAATATTTATGTCGATTGGATATATAGCTATTATCGTGCCAAAACCGTAAACTCGAATAATTATTTTTTACCTCAACTTGAAAATCACCGGGAAGGTGTAAGTTACCTTAACAGCACGGTCACGCTGCCTGCCGGGCTTCCATTTCGGCGAGCTCTGGACAACCCGGACCGCCTCCTTGTCGAGGGATGCATCCACACCCCTTCGAACCTTCACATTGGACACCGATCCATCCTTTTCGACGGTAAACTGGAGGGTCACACGGCCCTCGACACCGTTCTACTTGGCAATATCACGATAGACGAGCCTGGAGTTGACCCATTTCGAGAATTCATTGGAATCTCCACCGTTGAATTCAGGCTTTTCCTCCACG
>JAGDBQ010000011.1 GCA_017958985.1 Bacteroidales bacterium | reverse complement strand
GCTCTCCGGATATCTCTGTCCTGAGACGTGAGTCCGCCACCTTGGAATACATCACGCTTGCCGTCATCCCGGGGTATCCGAACACGACGCTGCCCTGGATGTCGACTCTCTTGGAAGTACCGCCTGTTGGAACCATCAGGGTCTTGGTCTCCGCCTTGACGGAATCAGGTTTCCCGAACAGGGTGACCATCGGATAGATTGTGTATATTCCTACATCCATAAGCGCTCCGCCCGAAGAATCCGGGTTGAAGGAGCTTGGAATAGGCGATGAATCCTCTCCTGAAAGGATCCTGAGGACCTGGCCGAACTTGGAAGAATACTGGCAGAACGCCGCCGAGTAGTGACGGACCTGTCCGATCTCGCCGATGCGTGCCTGAAGGTTGAGGAAGTTGGGACTGAGGGTCGAGATCATAGCTTCCATAAGCAGGACGCCCTGTTCCCCTGCGACTTCAATCATCGAGGCGACTTCGCCGGCATTGGATGCAAGCGGCTTTTCACACATCACGTGCTTGCCCTTCCGCATACAGAGGACGGCCAGGTCACGGTGCATGTGGTTCGGAGTGCCGATGTAGATGGCATCTATCTCCGGATCCGAAGCCATCGCTTCCGGATCGGAATATGCCTTGGGAATGCCGTGGGCGGCACCGAATGACCTTGCTCTGTCGATGGAGCGGGAACATACTGCGGCAGCCTCGAAGCGAGGATCCAGTACGGCCCCCTTGAGCACCCAGTCGCTTATGCGTCCGGTACCTATGATCCCGAATCTGACTTTACCTCTCATTTCAACGCGCCCCGTGATTCAAGATAATCCTCGATGAGAGAAAGGGCGTTACCCCTGGATGAAGCATCGATGGTCAGGAATTCATCCTTGTACCGGTCATAGACATCGGCGGCCTTTCCGCTGAGTTCCGGCTCGATCAGGATCAGTCCCGCGACCTTGCTCCCGAGTTTCGAAACCGCCTCGACAACCGGCTGGCTGCTGCTGGAATCGGCTATCACGAACACCAGGTCCCCGTCTACGAAATCTTCGCCGTGGACTTTCTTGATGAGGAAGGCAGCCTCCTTGGAATTACCGTGAGGGGTGGCGGCGTAGCCTACTATCCCTTCCGGAACGAGGGCCTTCAGGATGCTCTCCGGAAGGTTGGTCTTCAACTGTTCGTGGAAGAATATGACGGCGGGGCAGCCGGTCCCCGAGAAGAACCCGTCCTCTCCAGCAGGCTTGTAAACCTTCCCGAACAACTTGCCGTTGTTCCGGTAATAGCTCAGTTCCTCTACTATGATCTTGCTCCCGTTTTCTGCCTTCACCCTCTCCCTGGGGCCGTGGTTCCTGAAAAGGTTGACTCCAAGGATACCGAGCAAGGCAAGGATGACGAGGGTGCCCAATGTGGCTATGAACTTTTTCATTGCTGTCGATAATTGATGTTTACACTCTCCACAAAATTAATTATTTTTGTATGAATATGCCAAAGCTGAATCCTATATCCCATTTGTCCGAAAGGAACCAGATGCTGGTGCTGAGCGTCGTGGTCGGCCTGGTGGTCGGCCTGGCTGCAGTCCTGCTGAAGACTCTGATCAGCCTGATCCAGCAGGGACTCCATTCGGCCCTGGGAGAATCCCTGAACGGAATCCTCTACCTCGTGCTTCCGGGCGTGGGAATGCTGCTGGCTATGCTGTTCTGCCGATATGTTATCAAGGACGACATCGGACACGGGGTCACCAAGGCACTCCAGGCCGTTTCCCGTCACGACTCGAGGATCAAGCCGCACAATATGTGGTCGTCAGTGGCTGCCAGTTCAGTTACGATCGGATTCGGTGGATCGGTCGGAGCCGAAGCTCCCATAGTTTATACCGGAGCCGCGATCGGTTCCAACTTCGCAAGGTATTGCGGGATGTCGTACCGGAATATGACGGTCCTCCTTGGATGCGGTGCGGCTGCGGCCGTGGCCGGAATATTCAAGGCACCTCTCGCCGGAGTGCTCTTCGTGCTCGAGATACTTCTGTTCAACATCTCGATGAACTCGATGATGCCCCTGTTGCTCTCCACCGTGTCCGCTACCGTGGTGTCATATATATTCCTCGGGACGTCTACCCCGTTCGAGTGTACCCTCACGCCCTTCGAACTCCGGAATATCCCTTTCTACCTGATTCTGGGTCTTTTCTGCGGCGCTTGTTCCATCTATTTCATAAGGACTACGCTCTGGATGGAGGACAAGGTCGTAAAGATGAAGAACGCTTACCTGAAGTGGATACTGTGCGCGGTCGGCCTCGGGCTCCTGATATTCCTTTTCCCTCCGCTGTACGGCGAAGGCTACGAGTCTCTCGGAGCTTTGCTGAACGGGAATGAGTTCACCCTCGACGGCCAGACTCCGCTGGCTTTCCTGTCCGCCAGCAAGTGGTCGGTGCCGGTGTTCTTCCTGCTCATCCTGCTCCTGAAGGTGTTTTCGATGACCCTGACCAATGCCGGCGGGGGAGTCGGAGGTACGTTCGGACCTACCCTGTTCGTCGGCGCCATAGCCGGATTCTTCGTAGCCAGGACCTTCAACCTGGTCCTGGGAGGAACTTCGCTGTCCGTACCCGAACAGAATTTCGTGCTCGTCGGGATGGCCGGGCTGATGGCCGGTGTGATGCAGGCTCCGATGACCGCGATCTTCCTGATAGCGGAGATTTCGGGCGGCTATGAGCTATTCCTGCCGCTGATCCTTACGGCAACTGTAGCCTTCGGGACTACGAGGCTGGTGGAGAAGTATTCGATTTATACCAAGCGTATCGCCCAGAGAGGTGAATTGCTCACCCACGACAGCGACCAGGCGGTGCTTACGCTCCTGAAAGTCTCTGATGTGATAGAGAACGATTTCTCTCCGGTGGAGATCGACGACACCCTCGGCCGGCTCGTAGAGGTGGTCTCCGAATCATCCAGGAACATATTCCCGGTACTCGATTCCAAGGGGCGTTTCCAAGGTTACGTTTCACTGGAAGATATCCGCAAGGATATGTTCCGCTACGACCAGTATGAGACCTTGCATGTCTTCAATTTCATGAGGAGTGCTACCGAATATGTCTACGAGGACGAGAAGATGGATTCCGTGATGAAGAAGTTCGAGACTACTTCTGCCTGGAACCTGCCTGTGGTGAGCCGGGACCGTACCTATGTGGGATTCGTGTCGAAGTCGAAGATATTCTCGGTCTACCGTGACGAACTGAAACTGGTTTCCCAGGATTGACAAGGCCATATGAAACAGATATACATTGATACGATAGCCCGCAGGCTCGGGATAAAGGCCTGGCAGGTCGAGAACTGCATTTCGCTGTTCGAAGAGGGCAGTACGATTCCTTTCATCAGCCGTTACCGAAAGGAAAAGACCGGCGGCCTGGACGATGTGGAAGTATCCGAGATCAAGCATTGGAATGAAGTATATTCCGAGATGGAGAAAAGGAAGGAAAGCATCCTGGCCACCATCTCTTCGCAGGGCAAACTGACGGACGACCTTCGTGACAAGATAGAGAAGTGTGTGGTTTCCAGTGAGTTGGAAGACCTCTACCTGCCTTTCAGGCCAAAGCGTCGCACAAGGGCTACGGTTGCCAGGGAGAATGGATTGGAACCTCTCGCCGACAAGATGTGGAACGTGGCGGTGCCGGATCCTGAAGCGGAAGCCCGGAAGTTCATCGGAGACAAGGTTCCCGGTGTGGAAGAGGCCCTTGCCGGGGCGAGGGACATCATTGCGGAAAGGCTTTCCGAGTCAGCGCAGGTGCGGGATACCCTCAGGCAGATATACAGGACCCGCAGGATAGAGTCCAGGGCCACGAAGGCTGCATCGACCGATCCGGAGGCGTCCAGATACCGGACTTACTTCAATTTTTCAATGCCTCTGCAGCGTATTCCTTCACATAACCTCCTGGCTATCCTGAGGGCCGAGAAGGAAGGCTTCCTTTCGGTAAGCCTGGATGCAGATCCTCAGAAGTGCGGCAACAAGATATATTACGACTTCTGCAAGGAGAGGCGTTTCCCGGCTGAAAAACTGGCCGTACAGATAAGGATGGCGGTAGACGACTCCCTTAAACGCCTCCTGGATCCTTCCATCACCAACGAAATCCTGAAGGAGGCGAAGGAGAAGGCGGACATAGAATCCATCAATGTATTCGGGGAGAATCTCACCCAGCTCCTGCTTTCCCCTCCGGTAGGGCAGAAGAGGACCCTGGCTATCGATCCGGGCTACAGGAACGGTTGCAAGACGGTGTGCCTGGATGAGCGCGGGAACCTCCTCTACCATACCATCATATATCCCCATCCTCCTCAGAATGAGAAGGTAAAGTCCATTATGGCGGTCTCCTCCATGGTTGAGGAATATGGGATCGAGGTCGTAGCCATCGGCAACGGAACGGCTTCCCGCGAGACCGAAGATTTCATCAGGAAGGTAGGCCTTCCGGAGGATGTAAAAGTATATACCGTCAGCGAAGACGGGGCTTCGATATATTCGGCTTCGGAGGTCGCACGCAAGGAATTCCCGGACGAGGATGTCACGGTGAGGGGAGCCGTGTCCATCGGCAGGCGCCTGATGGATCCTCTGGCGGAACTTGTGAAGATCGATCCCAAGTCCCTGGGCGTAGGGCAGTACCAGCACGACGTAGACCAGAACCTTCTCAAGGAGAAGCTGGACAATACAGTGGAGATCTGTGTGAACAACGTGGGTGTAAACCTGAATACGGCAAGTCCCTACCTGCTCAGCTATGTTTCCGGAATAGGCCCTGCGCTGGCCTCCAACATAGTTTCTTACAGGGATTCGGCTGGGGGCTTCTCTTCCAGGGAGCAGCTTCGGAAGGTGCCGAAGCTCGGTCCGAAGGCGTTCGAGCAGTGTGCGGGCTTCCTGAGGATAAAGGATGCTGAGAATCCGCTGGACAATTCGGCCGTACATCCTGAGTGCTATCACATCGTGGGGAAGATGGCTTCCGACCTCGGGGTTTCCGGGAAGGAACTGGTCGGCAACGCCGAACTGATCGCCAAGATAGATCCGGCCAGGTATGTCGAAGGTGATTTCGGCCTTCCGACCATAAACGACATCCTCAAGGAATTGTCGAAGCCTGGACTCGATCCGCGCCAGGCAGCTCAGGAGTTCAGCTTTGCCGACGACATCAGGGAGATAGACGATCTCAAGCCGGGAATGGAACTCCCGGGAATCGTCACGAATATAACTGCTTTCGGAGCATTCGTGGATATCGGAATCCACGAGAACGGTCTGATCCACGTTTCCAAGATGAAGGGCAGGAAACTGAAATTGCATCAGAGAATCAATGTTACTGTCCTGGACGTGGATTTGGAGAGAAACAGGATATCCCTGGGACTGCTGCAGTCTTAAATCGTTAAAATTTTTCTGGGTCCATATTTCGTTTTGTTACGAATTTTTATTTATCTTTGCTAAACTGAAAGATAAATAGGCGATTTATGGCTAATACCGGAAGCATTTGCGATAATAAGGTGGTGATTTATGCATCATCCGCCATTGCAATCATCCTCTGGGGTATGTCATATATCTGGGGGGACCGTCTGATCGCCCTGGGCATCCCGATTTTCTTCTTCGTTCCTCTCAGGGTATTCCTGGCCGGAGTGATCCTGTTGCTGTTCAATCTGCTTACCCGACAGTTCAAGCCTATTGCCAGGAAGGACCTTTGGAAATTCGCCCTGCTTGCGCTTTTCGAGCCGCTCATCTATTTCCTTTGCGAGACCTACGGCATCAAGGAGACCGGTTCTCCGACCATCAGCGCGATGATAATCGCTTCGGTTCCGATCTTTTCCGTAGGAGCCGGCTTCCTGTTCTTCAAGGAGAGGATATCGCTCCTGAATGGTTTCGGAATATTCGTTACGTTGTGCGGAATATGCCTGGTGCTCCTCAGTCAGGACCTTAAGTGCTGTCCCGAAAACTTCGTGCTCGGGCTGATCCTCCTGTTGGTCGCCGTGTGTGCGGAGGTGGGACACGCCTCTTTTACCAAAGTACTTGCCAGCGAATACAGACCTCAGGTAATAGTAATGTACCAGTTCCTGATAGGAACCGTGTACCTCCTGCCGTTTTTCTTTACGAAGGGTCTCGAGGATTTCAAACCTGTCTATCTGTCGTGGGAGGTGATCAAGCCTGTCCTCTGCCTGGCTGTGCTTTGCTCGAGTATGGCATTCTCCCTCTGGGCTATGGCTATCAAGAGGCTCGGAGTGGCGAAATCAAGTGTATTCCTTGCGATGATGTGCGTTGCGACCGCCCTGGTGGCAGAGTTCATCGGCCGAGAGCATATGGCTCTCATCCAATGGGTTGGAATCGCAGTGGCAGTGACGGGAATAGTCCTTTCCCAATATTCGAAGTGCTGTTGTCCACGGCAAGCGTCCCGTTGACCCAGACCATCTCGACCTTCCCTTTGAGCCTTTCCCCTTCGTAGGGGCTCCATCCGCATTTGCTTGCGACTCCTTCGACGGTGAAGACCTTGTCGGGATCCAAGGCCACGAGATCGGCATAGGAGCCCACCTCGACGGTGCCGCGTTCCTGTATCCCGAATATCTCCGCGGGTTTTTCCGAAAATGCCCTGGCTATGCTTGTGAGCGGTATTCCGTTCGCCAGGGCGACGGTTATCGCCACGGAAAGTGACTGCCCTACGGTCGGCAGTCCGGAAGGGCATTCCAGATACGTCCTGTCCTTCTCTTCAGGAAGATGGGGGGCGTGGTCTGAGCCCAGCGTGTCGATGACTCCGGACTTCAGGCCTTCGATGAGTGCCGCCCTGTCCCCGGCCGTTTTCACTGCGGGGTTGCATTTCAGCCTTCCGCCCAGGCGGTCGTAGTCCGAGTCGCAGAACCACAGGTAGTTGGCTGAGGTTTCTGCGGTGATGAGAGGGTTCTGAAGCTTGGCCTCGCGGATCATTTCTACTTCCTCAGCAGTAGAAACGTGCAGGACGTGCAGCCTGGTACCGTATCTTACCGCCAGTTCCAGCGCCTTGGCCGTGGAGCGGATGCAAGCCTCCCGGCTTCGGATCGCCGGGTGTTCGTGCATGGGGATCCCATCCCCGAAGCGGCTCCTGGCGGCTTCCAGGTTGCGTTTGATAATGCCTTCGTCTTCGCTGTGGATCAATATCGGCTTGCCCTTGATGCTGAAAAGTTCCCGGAGGGTGTCTTCCCTGTCTACGAGCATATTGCCCGTCGATGAACCCAGGAATACCTTTATGCCGCCGAATCTCGCCCCGAGTCCTTCGGATATATATTCCTGGATCAGGGAGCAGTTGGAGTTGGTGGCTCCGAGATGGAAACCATAGTTCGCCCTGGACTCCCTGGATGCGATGGAGAGCTTGTCCTCAAGGGCTTCCATACTGGTGGTCGCAGGGATAGTGTTGGGCATATCGATGAACGAAGTGACGCCTCCGAGGAGGGCGGCTTCAGATTCGCTGGCTATGTCTCCCTTGCGGGTCATTCCCGGCTCGCGGAAGTGGACGTGGGCATCGATCCCACCCGCCATCAGCACCTTCCCACACAGGTCGATGGTCTCAGCGCCGGGGAAATCCGGCTCCCCGTCGTACCAGATACCGGCGATCCGTTCGCCATCGATCCCCAGGGAGCCCTTCCTGCAGGAAGTCCCCGTAACGATCGAGGCATTGGTCAGCAAGTAGCGAGACATTATTCTGCCTTACTGTGGAATTTCCTGAATTTCAGTTTGATGACACCCCAGAAAGCCTCTCCGAAGATACCGCTGCTCATCTTCGAGGTGCCGAGTTTGCGGTTGACGAATATGATAGGGACTTCGACGATCTTGAAACCGAGTTCCTTTACGGTGTATTTCATCTCGATCTGGAAGCCGTATCCCTTCATCCTCACATCGTCGAGGTCGATGGCCTCGAGCGCCTGCCGGCTGTAGCACACGAAACCGGCCGTACAGTCCTGGACCTTGATTCCGAGTATCATACGTACGTACTTGGAAGCGTAGTAGGACATCAGGATCCTGCCGAGAGGCCAGTTCACTACGCTTATCCCGTCGCAATACCGGGAGCCGACCGCGGCTCCTCCGCATTCCTTGCAGGCGGAGAACAGCCTCGGGAGGTCGTCCGGATTGTGGGAGAAATCGGCATCCATCTCGCAGATGTAGTCATATCCGTTTTCCAGCGACCATCTGAACCCGGTCAGGTATGCCGTACCGAGCCCCAGCTTGCCTGTCCTTTCGATAAGGAACAGCTTCTGGGGGAACTCTTCCTTCAGCCGCTTCACTATTGCGGCTGTCCCGTCCGGCGATCCGTCGTCTATGATGAGGATGTGGTATTCTCCTTCCAGGGAGAACACTTTCCTGATGATGGCTTCGATGTTCTCCTTCTCGTTGTAAGTTGGGATGATTACGACTTTCTTGTCCATATTCGTCACTTGGTTTTCATCATTTCCTTGACTGCAGCCTCGAGCTGCTTGTCCTCGCCCCTGAGCACTGACGCAGGATCGTTGTCCACCTTGATGTCCGGCTCAATCTGCATATTCTCAAGGTATCTGCCTTCCTTCAGTCCATAGGAACCGACCTGAGGGATTCCGAAGACCATTCCGTTGATCTGGGTTTCCCACCAGACCGCTGTCATCGTGCCGGGAACAGGCATTCCTATGAGCTTGCCCAGTCCGAGAGTCTTGTAAGCGTAAGGGAAGCCGCAGGCATCGGAATAGTTGTCCTCGCACATCAGTACGCAAGACGGTTTTGTCCATTTGTTATATGGTTCCGTGCCAATGTATTGTCCCCTTGGCATAAACTTGATATAGGCTTGTCCGCCGAGGAATGTGGCAAGGTCGTCGTGCAGCCATCCGCCTCCGTTGTGGCGTGTGTCCACGACGGCGGCATCTGCAGTGCGGTACTTGCCGAGTATCTTCGAATACACCTCCCTGAAGCTAGGGGAGTCCATTCCCTCGACGTGGGTATATCCTACCTTTCCTCCCGAGAGCTTGTCGGTCATCTCCTCCCTCTGCCTTACCCATCTCAGGTAAAGCAAGTTGCTTTCATTGGCAGCCGGCTTGACGAATAGTTCCACTTCCTTGCCGCCCTTCTTCACGACGATAGGGATCCTCTTGCCGGCCTTGTCCTGGAGCAGCTTGAACCAGCTTTCTCCAGCCTTGACCTTCTCTCCGTCGATGGAGACGATGATGTCTCCTTCCTTTATCCCGGAATCGGCAAGGCTAAGCACTCCGCCCGGAAGAACTTCGGCGATCTTCAAGCCATCGCCTTCATAGTCGAGGTCGTACAAGGCTCCGAGGCGGCCGATGCTGTGTTTGTTCCGGAACGAGAACCTTGCTCCCGTGTGGGAACCGTTGAGTTCTCCCAGCATCTCGGAAAGGAGATCCTGGAAGTCTGCGTTGTTGTTGAGGTATGGCAGGAACTGACTGTAGTTGAGCCTGTAGCCCTCCCAGTCTATCCCGTGTATGGCCGGGTCGTAGAATTTCTCCTGGACTTGCTTCCATACGTGGTCGAATATGTAATAGCGTTCTGCCTGTGGCTTGAACTCATAGTCGCCGGAGAATGCGATAGGGGTGACAGTGTTGCTCGCTACGGCGATCTTCGAGATGGAGCCTCCTGAGAATACGTAGAGGAACTTGTCGTCCGGGGATGGTACTATGGAACCCATCACGGATTTACGTATCACCTTGATGTCGCCTTTCTTGACGTCGAGCATACACAGGTCCCTGGTACGTTCGAGCTGGACTATGTAGTACAGCTTGGTGCCGTCCTGCGTGAGGTAGAAGTCTCCGAGCCTTCCTGAAGTGCGGGTAAGCCTCGAGATGCGGTATTCCCTGTCCTTGAGCTCCAGCTTGAGTTTATCGGGCTTTTCCGCCTGCTTGACAGAATCCTTCTTCTCTTTCTTCTCCTCTTTCTCTATCTGTTTCTCAGTCTTTTCCTTCCCTCCGTCTTCGAGAGCCTTGGCTATCTCTTCTCCTTCCTTGTCCAGGAAGAACTTGGTCATTGCGGGACCGTCGAAGAACATGATGTAGATATCATTCTCGGAACCCCAGCTTCCGTGGCTCCGGTAGCCGTTCTTGTCGGACTTCCAGGTCATTGCCTTTCCTTTCAGCGACCATTTGAAGCCGTTGTCGGAATAGCCGCTCATAGTGAGGTTCGTTATTTCCCCGCTGTCGATGTCGACCAGGGCGATATCGGTATTGTTCCATCCGCCGTCGGCTTCGTACATCGTGAGGAGGTATCTGCTGTCCGGACTCCAGGCAAAACTCTGGTCTCCATCGGAATAGGAATAGTTGATGCCCTTGAGCAGGGACTTTTCCTTGCCGTCCTTCGTGGATTTGATCACTACTTCGGTGCGGTCGCGCAGGAAAGCGATCCACTTCCCGTCAGGCGATACTACCGGCTGGAAGCAGGTCTCCTTCTCCGAGGTCACGAGTTCCTCGCTGAACTTCGTGGCATAGGTGAAGTACTTTTCGTCCTTGTCGGCGAGGGAAGTCTTCCATATCCCCCAGTGGCCGTTCCTTTCTGATGAATAATATAGAGTGCGTCCATCCTTCGAGAAACTCACGTTGCGCTCCTGTTCAGGAGTATTCGTGATCCTCTTCGTGGTCTTGTATTCGGTGGAAGTGACGAATACATCGCCCCTGATAACCACGGCGATCTCTTTTCCGTTGGGGGAGAGAGCCATGGAGGATGCTCCTGACGTGAATGTCAGGTATTCTATCTCGTTTTCGGTGTCATCCTTGAGGAGGGTTATGGCGAGCTTTGCCGGCTGGGTGCCTTCCTTCATCGTATAGAGGTCTCCGTTCCAGGAGAAACAGAGGGTGCCGTCACGGGATACCGACAAGTACCTTACCGGATTGTCCTTGAATCTGGTAAGCTGTGTGGACTGCCCCGGTGCCGAAGTGCTGGCCTTGTATACGTTCAGTGTCCCATCCTGCTCGGAAAGGAAGTAGAATGTCTTCCCGTCGGCGGCGAAAACCGGGTTACGGTCTTCCCCCTGGAAGGAACTCAGCTTCGTGAAAGCGCCGTTTCCCGTGATGCTGAACCTCTTGCCCTGAGCTTTGTCCGGCTTGTACAGCCATATATCCCTTGTCACGGATGAGGTATGGTGCTTCCTGAGAGGGTCCTCATAGCCTTTGTAGTCTTCATAGACAACCTCTCCGCTGGCATTGACGCTCATCATAGGTATGTTCAGCGAAGTGACCAGCGTTGGCCTTCCGGCTGAGGTGTCCACCTGCCAGACCTGGGTGCCTCCCGGGAATCCACCGTAGCGGACGTCCTGCTGGATAGGTGCATTGAAAAGGACCCTGTTCCCGTCCAATACGCATACCGGGGTCTCATTTCCGGGGAAGTCAGTCAGCCTTTTCGGGGATCCGCCTTCCGCCGAGGTGATGAATATGTCCTTGGTTCCCAGTCTGTTGGATGAGAATACTATATTCTTTCCATCCGGAGTCCAGAAAGGATCCGAATCGTATGCCTGGTTGGTGGTGATCTGCTTTGCCCTGCCTCCCTGGGAACTGACGGTGAAAATGTCGCCCTTGTAGCAGAAAGCTACAGTGCTGCCATCCGGGGATATGGCGTTTTTCCTCAGCCATCTTGGGGTTTCCTGTCCGGATAGGCTGACAGATGCAAAAAGGATGGCTGCAGCCAGGATGACAGACTTTCTCAAAGTATTGTACATAATCATATGTTTTATTGGCGCAAGGCCGGTCATAGATTACAAATATATTAATAAATAGGTGAAAAATCCTTATTTTTGTTCCTCCACATTATAATTGATCCGACGTTTTATGAAAAGGATAGATTGTTTCCTGCCTTTTGTCAATGACGGCCAGGTGGCCACGACCGCAGCTAATCTCGGCGCCGAATGCGAAGTCTCCGGCATCTTCTGCCTGGATGCATCTGGGTTCAGGAGTACGGCTGCAGTCAGGGAGATCGCTGAGAAGGCAACGACACCCTTCACGATGATATATACCAAGACCACCGACCTTAGTTTCGGCAGGTTCGCCCTGGAGCGCTTCCTGTCCATCGCAGAAGATACCGGAGCCGCGATGGTTTATTCCGACCACTTCAAGGAGATCGACGGGGTCAGGTCGTTCGCCCCGGTCATCGACTGCCAGCAGGGCTCTCTCCGGGACGATTTCGATTTCGGCTCGGTGATGATTTACCGGACCTCCTGCCTTAAGGAGGCCGTCTCCAGGATGGATGCCGAATATGCTTTCGCGGGTTTGTACGACCTCCGTCTCAAGGTGTCGCAGAAGGGGAGTCTGGTGCATATCAACGAATATCTGTACTATGAAATCGAGACCGACACCAGGCTGTCCGGGGAGAAACTCTTCGATTATGTCGACCCGCGGAACCGTGCGGTCCAGATAGAGATGGAGAAGGCCTGCACCAGGCACCTTCAGGACATAGGCGGTTACCTCGAGCCGGTGTTCAGGAAGGTTTCTTTCGATGAAGGGGACTTCGAATACGAGGCTTCGGTCGTAATCCCCTGCAAGAACCGGGTGCGTACGATCGGGGACGCTCTCTCTTCCGCCCTCTCCCAGAAGACAAATTTCAAATACAACGTGATAGTGGTGGACGACAATTCCGACGACGGGACCGTTGATATAATCAAGAGTTACCTGTCCGACCCGAAGCTGGTCTACATAGCCCAGGACAAGTCGTACCACGCTATCGGCGGCAACTGGAATGCAGCCATCCATCATCCAGAGTGCGGCCGCTTCGCCCTCCAGCTGGACTCGGACGATGTCTATTCCGACGAGAACACGGTGCAGAGGTTCGTGGATGCTTTCTACGAGCAGAACTGTGCGATGGTGGTAGGAACCTACAGGATGACCGATTTCAATATGCAGACCCTGCCCCCGGGCATCATAGACCATCGCGAGTGGACTCCGGAGAACGGCCGCAACAACGCCCTGCGTGTAAACGGCCTGGGAGCTCCGCGCGGGTTCTACGTTCCGCTGCTCCGTTCATTCAATTTCCCGACCACGAAATACGGTGAAGACTATGCGGTCGGCCTCAGGATTTCCCGTGAATACCAGATAGGCCGGATCTATGACGTGATGTACAATTGCCGCAGGTGGGATGACAACTCGGATGCGGCCCTCGACATCGAGAAGGTCAATGCCAACAATCTCTACAAGGACAGGATCCGTACCTGGGAATTGCAGGCCCGGATCGGGATGAATGCAAAAAAACAGAAAAAAGATTAAAAAAATCTTGAAAAAATTTGCCGAATCAAAAAATCTCATTACCTTTGCAATCCCGTTCGCAAGTCGAATGGGATTTTTTAGCGCCCTGTGCGCAACAAGCAAGTTCATTGAAAAGACTGAAGGAAGTACAAGCAAAAAGTACCGAGAACGAAAAACGAGAGCGTTGATTTCTTTAGGAAAAGCTGTCGGGATCGACTAAGATTTATATAGTGTATATACAAAGAAGAGTTTGATCCTGGCT
>JAGDBQ010000088.1 GCA_017958985.1 Bacteroidales bacterium | reverse complement strand
TCTTGTGCAGGTCGATGATGTGGATCCCGTTCTTCTGGTCGAAGATGTAAGGGGCCATCTTAGGATTCCATTTCCTGGCCATATGACCGAAATGTACACCTGCATCAAGAAGTTCTTGGAAATTTGTGCGTGGCATTTTAAATGTCTTTTTTTCTTTTTTGTTAACTCTTTTCTTCAATCTCTGGGCAGTGGCCTGGCCAGTCCCAGGGATTTTCCGCAGTCTCGGCATCCTGCCAAAAGGGCCGGATTGTCTGCACCGGACTGTGCATTTTTACATAAATCAGCTTTGATCAGCTGCAGCAAACTAACGCTTGCTGAACTGGAAGCGTGCGCGAGCACTTGGCTGACCCGGCTTCTTTCTTTCCACCTCGCGGGCGTCACGTGTCAGGAAGCCTTCGGCCTTGAGGGCAGCACGGTAAGCCTCACGGTCGAGTTCGCTCAGGGCGCGGGAGATTCCGAGCCTGATCGCCTCTGCCTGGCCTTTGGTACCGCCGCCGACGACGTTGATCTTAACGTCGAACTGACCTTCGGTCTTGGTGACAGCGAAAGGCTGGTTCACGATGTAACGGAGAGAGTCTTCTGCGAAGTATTCTTCAACAGTACGTCCGTTGATGGTGATGTTGCCTTTCCCTTCTGCGAGATAAACGCGGGCTACAGCTGACTTACGTCTTCCAAGGGCATTGTTCTGTTTCATTTGCTCCGTTAGATTTCGTTCAACTTAATTTCTCTAGGATTCTGCGCCTGGTGCGGATGCTCAGGACCTGCATAAACGTACAGGTTGTCCAGAAGCTTTGCGCCAAGACGGGTTTTAGGGAGCATCCCTTTAACGGACCTCCTCACGAGTTCAGCAGGCCTCTTTGCGAGGATCTCCTTCGGAGTCGTGAAACGCTGGCCGCCCGGGTAACCGGTGTAGCGAGTGTAAACACGATCAGTCATCTTGTCTCCCTTGAGAGCAACCTTCTCGGCGTTGATGACGATGACGTTGTCACCGCAGTCAACGTGAGGGGTAAACCCTGGCTTGGTCTTGCCGCGAAGGACAAGGGCAACCCTGGAAGCAAGACGTCCGAGTGCCAGATCCGTGGCATCGATAACGACCCACTCCTTGTTCACAGTCGCCTTGTTAAGCGATACTGTTTTGTAGCTAAGTGTGTCCACTGTCTTGATCTTTAATGGTTTAACAAATTATAATTGCGATCCCTACACATTATAGGGGTCGCAAAGGTAGGAATTTTTTTCTATTTTTGCAAAACAAGCGAAGCATAATGAAGATAGGCAATATAGACCTCGGAGACAAGCCGGTGTTCCTGGCCCCTATGGAGGACGTCACGGACGCTTCCTTCAGGGGAATATGCCGGGAGCAGGGCGCCGACATCGTATATACCGAATTCATACCTTCCGAGGGTTTGATCCGGGATGCCAGGAAAGCCTATGACAAGATGAAGACTTCCGAGGAGGAGGCTCCGATCGGAATCCAGATATACGGCAGCGACCCTGATGCGATGGTGGAAGCCGCCAGGATGGCCGACCACGCCACCGAACTCGTGGGAGGCCACGGGTGTGACCTTATAGACATCAATTTCGGATGTCCGGTCAGCAAGATAGCCGCGCGCGGAGCCGGCTCGGGAATGATGAAGGATCCCGACAAGATGGTGCTCATCACCAAACGGATCGTGGATGCCGTAAGCAAGCCCGTCACCGTCAAGACGAGGCTCGGCTGGGATGACAAGTCGAAGATCATAGTGGAACTGGCGGAGCGGCTCCAGGACACCGGAATCAAGGCCTTGACCATACACGGCCGGACCAGGTGCCAGATGTACAAGGGAGAAGCCGACTGGACCCTCATCGGGGAGGTCAAAGCCAATCCGAGGATGAATATTCCCATAATAGGCAACGGCGACATCAATTCGGCGGTGAAGGCCAAGGAATGCTTCGACAGGTACGGGGTGGACGGTATAATGGTCGCGAGGGCTTCTTTCGGACATCCTTGGATATTCCGGGAAATAAAGCATTATCTCTCTACGGGAGAGGAACTTCCACCGTTGGGAGTGAGGGAGAGGGTGGCCCTTGCCAAAAGGCATCTTCAGCTTTCCCTGGACCTCAAGGGAATACCTACGGGAGTATATGAAATGCGCCGCCACCTAAGCTGCTATTTCAAGGGACTGCCCGACTTCAAGGAAACCAGGATGCGCCTGGTTACGGAGAACGATCCGCAGGAAGTTTTCAGGATACTGGACTTCATAGCGGAAAAATGGGGAGGAACGATAATTTCCGAATCAAGCAGTGTCTATGGCTTATAAAATTTCGTATCTTTGTAACCTATGCTTGACAAGATAATTCTTGCACCATATTACCTGACTCTAAAGCTGCGGCATTATCTATACGACCACGGTATATTCAAGGTCAGAACTTGTGAGGTCCCTACGATCTGCGTAGGCAACATCACCGCCGGCGGTACCGGCAAGACCCCACACACCGAGATGATCCTGAGGACCCTCCTTAAAAGCGACGACTGGGCTTTCAGCAACATAGCAGTCCTCTCCAGGGGGCACAAACGCAATTCCACCGGATTCCAGCTGGTGGAGCGCGAGGGCTCCGTGAAGGAATACGGCGACGAACCCCTGCAGATCAAGAAGAAGTTCCCCGGGGTCACGGTCGCAGTGGACAGGCACAGGGTCAAGGGATGCGACATCCTCTGTCATCCGGAGAAGCTCAAGACTGAAAAGAGGGCCCGCCACTGCGCAGACGCCCAGATTCCGCCGGCCGACCTGATAGTCCTGGACGATGCCTTCCAGTACAGGTCCCTGAGGGCGTACTTCAACATCGTGCTCGTGGACTTCAACCGCCCCACTTACAAGGACAAGCTGCTGCCTTTCGGAAGGCTCAGGGATCTTCCCCAGCGTTTCCACGCAGCGGACGTAATAATAGTCACCAAGTGCCCCGCTTACCTTGAAGACGAACGCAAGGTCCAGTGGGCGAAGGCTTTCGGGCTCAAGGACTATGATGTCAACACCTGCCGCGGCACGGACAGGAAAGGCTCGGAAAAGATCCTGCTGTTCACCACCATCTGGTACAATTCACTGCAGCCGATCTACGAGGAAGCGGATCCCCGGTATGCATATTCACAGAAACTCGTGCTGTTCTCCGGCATAGCCAAGGACACTCCCCTGCGGATGTATCTCAGCGACGAGCACAAGATAGTCAAGCACTTCAAGTTCGCCGACCACCACAACTACAAGAAGGTGGACATCAACAAGATAATGAAGGCTGTCTGGGAGCATCCCACAGCCGTCGTAGCCACCACGGAGAAAGACAGCCAGAGGGTCCTGGACTACCAGCGCATCCCGAAAGACCTTAAAGTCAGGCTGTTCCACGTCCCTATCGAAGTCGGCTTCCTCTCAGAACACGAAAAAGCGGTCTTCGAGGAAACCCTGATGACCGCTCTTGCTGATTTCAAGAAGGATTATTGATCCTCCCTAATAGACGTTTTCCTTGACTGACTGCGGAATCGTGGTCTTGCGATATGTGTCCGCTTCCGTGCCTCCGGTAGTGGTCAGAGTCATCTGATCACCTTCGATGGCCACGGTATATACGCTTCCCCAGGTTTTCCCGTTATCGTAAGTTCCTGACAGGGATTCTCCAGAAAGCTGGTATGTACCCTTGAAATGGGTGTACCTGCCCTCCCCGATCTTCTGGTAAAGATCGAACGTTTTCTCCGCAGTGAAGTTTATGTACACCGCAATCGGAGTCCCTCCTATGGAAGCGCTCCTGGTAACGATGGAAGTAAGCTCCCACTCACCGGTAACGTCCAGGGCCTTGACAGGATCATCCCCGTGGCCCTTGCAGCCGACCAGCGCCAGCGCTGCGACTGCCAGTATTATCAAACGCTTGATCATCATAACCCTCCTCCTGTTCCGTTACCACCGTCAACCTCGCGGGCGACAAGTGAGACAACCTGTTCGAGTTTCATACCTCCAGGAGGATTGGATCCTCCACCGAGGTGGTCACCACCACCGACGGCATCCACATAGATCTTGCCGGACCCCGTCTTGGTAGGATGGATATAAAGCCTTCCGAATTGGACATATGCATAGCATTCTCCTTCCGGAACCGGCACGTACTTGCCACTGGTGGTTCCTGTGATCTTCTGGAGTCCCAGAGCGTCGATCGTAGCCTGAGGCACCTGGACATCAAGGTAGGTAAGACTGACCGATGCAGTACCGAAGACTGAAGAGATGTCGATGTACTGACTCTTACCGGTAGTAGCGGTGAGGCACGGTATACCTTCTATCTTCATCATAAGCCTCCAGGCATCGATCATCCCGGTACCCATCTGATGGTAATATGGCGACAAGGGCAGCTCGCCGTGTCCATACGCATAAGTCTTGGACGCAGTGTTGCCGATCTTCTGGTCGATATCGTTCACGGAAGCAAGGATCATCCTTTTGAACTCGTCACGGGTGAATTTCTTCCCCAGCTGCTTGGCATAGGACAAAGCAAGGGCGACCACACCTGAAACATGAGGGCATGCCATCGAAGTGCCTTGCATATAGCCATAGTCCAAACCTTTGCTGCTACTTGTCTCTCCCAACTCTTGAAGTTCGGAAGGCAAGGTGGAAAGGATCATAGACTTGAAGTTGCCGGATGAATGGTATGCTTCTCCTCCCGGAGCCGAAATGTTACAACCAGGCCCGTAATTGGTATAGTAGGCTGGCAATCCGTCAGGCCCGAAGGCAGAAACCGAAATTATATCATAGAAAGCTCCCGGATAATGGGCATAGTCATGAGCTTCGTTTCCGGCGGCAAATATGGCTATGTTGCCGTCAAGGACATCATTGTTCTTGCAGGACTCGAAATAGTGGACCGCATCGATCTCCATCGAGCCGACCGCCCTGATATATGCATCGTCGGACTGGAAGGCCGAAGTGTAGCCGAACGAACAGGAGATGATCGAAGCACCCATATCGGCGGCATACTTGATAGCGCGGGAAACCGAAGAAGTTCCGCCACCATACTTGCCTGAGAATATCTGGCAGGACATGATCCGGCAGCCGTCACCGGCACCTGAGCCTCCTGCAATGCCGCACACGCCCTTCCCGTTGTTGTTGACGGCAGCTATAGTGCCGGCGCAATGGGTCCCGTGCCCGGAATCTCCGTCGCCTCTTTCATCGACATCCGTCCAGCCGATAGGGCCGTTGATCACGAAGTTGTACCCATAGACGTCGTCGACATAACCATTGCCATCGTCATCTATTCCGTTACCGGGAGTTTCCTTGGTATTCATCCACATATTGGCCTGCAGATCAGGATGAGAGTACTTTACGCCCTCGTCCACCACGGCGACTATGATCGAAGGATCTCCGCAAGTAAGGTTGGCCCATACATCCGAAACATTGACATCAGCACCTGCCATCGCGGTCCTGGAGATGGACGCACTGCCACCGTTCTTGTAGTTCCACTGGTTGTTGAGCATCGGATCGTTGAACGTGGCGGCCGTAGCGCGGGTTTCCGGTGAAGACAGCGGATAAACCGAGCCATCATATTCCTTCTTCGCTATTGATTCAAGCTGGACCAACTGGACCGAACGTACCTTGGAGAGGGTATGGGCGACCTTCTCAACGGAAGATCCGTCTTCCACGGTGGCCTCATACCATCGGTCAAGGCCGAAGCGGGCTTCAAGTTCTTCCTTGCCCGGAGTGCTCGGGAAAACACGCTGAAGCGTAACGCCTTCCTGTGCCTCTATTTCCGAAATCTCGGAAGGAGTAGGTACCGAGGTGAATTTCACCGCCAGGACATCCTCGAGGATTTCGTCACCAAGACGGACTATCGGGGCAGCCTGGG
>JAGDBQ010000087.1 GCA_017958985.1 Bacteroidales bacterium | reverse complement strand
CGAGGTCTTCGCCGTTGAGGTACACGTGGGCCATATTGCAGACACGCCCGAGGTCCAGCAAGAAGCAGTCCTGTCCTGCATCCACGTCAATTGTGAACGTGGTGCGGTAGGTGGCTGTGCCGGAAAAGTAGCGGATGTATTCATCCCTGGAGGAACTCCATTCGGGAAGGCCGTCGAAGGAATAGTCCGCCGCGCCGCCGACCGGGTCTATCTTGGGTGCGAAGTGCACGCTCCAGCGAGTGAAGCCATCTCCGAGGTCTAAAGGCGAATATTCTTTCCTGGCGACGGTCAGCGAATCGGCCCCGGCCTTGCCGTGGAGCACTATGAACACCGCATCGTCCCTTTCAAGCTGCAGGTCTACGGATATGCGGCCGTTCTCCACGCGGTAGGAGACGTCCTCCATCGTAGCCCTGTCCGCGCGCCAGAGCTTCGGTTCGAAAGCGTAGCGTACGGAGTTGTTCCTGCGAAGAGCCTTTCCCGGGGCGAAGTCCCTGAGTCCCAAGGTTATGGTGCGTGGTTGGGAGCATATGTTGGCTATCCAGTAAATCTCTCCGCCGTCGAGTTTGCGGTGTACGAAGGCAGTGCTGTCCGGAAGGCCGGAGACGTCGGCGGTTATTCCCGATCCTTCCAGCATCGTCTTCAGCGCTGCGGTATGGTCAGGGTTCTCTGTACTTCGCAGGTCCAGCACCGGGATCCCGGCTTCCCGTACCTTTTCAATCTTCGCGGCCAGGGCATCGGACATCCGTTCTATCTGGTTGTCTATCACCAGTATACGATAGTGTACTCCGGCATCGGAGACTAATGCGCCGCGTTTTATGGAGAGCGTGTTGACCAGGGCGTCGGCATTCACGAAATCGTATTGCCATCCGGCAGGGATGCAGGGGCGTTCCGCGCCGAATCGAGCCGTAGGGTTGGTCTCTTCGCCGTACAGGTATGCGATGTCCGCGACGAAACGTCCGCGGCTGAGCATATAGCAGCTCCTTGCTATGTAGTCAGTCCAGGGGCGGGCTTCGGCGGACCAGGTGTCGTGCCGGTGGAACCACTGGCCGTATGGTCCGAGGCTGAGGCCGGGGATATGGTTTTCGGAAGGCTGGTGGACGGAAGTGTGCAGTATGAAGCGGTTGAGGCCCTGCGCCAGGGCGGCGTCGGCGACCGGTTTGAGCTTGCCAGGGTGGCATTGGTATGCCCACCAGCCGTCCCATTTCCCGAGGCGTCCGTTGGTAGTGAACGATTCGGCCGCGCAGATGTTCTGCCCGTAGATATGGGCCACGGATGAAGATTCGCGCAGGTCCGCTTCCATATGCGGCATCGTGGCGTAGACTCCGGCACGGAAACGTGCCCAGAAGGCGCCCTGCGGTACGTCGGCTGTCCTCTTGACCATCATTCCGTCGCCGATGAAGGTGCGCCTTTCCTCGTGCGATTCGCTGTATCTCCGGATACCTTCGGAATGCAGGATCTCGGTGGCGAGGTCATAGTGGTATTCGGCCAGCATCTCCCCGAGGGTCTGCCACCAGTCGAAGAGGAAACGTCCGCGGTCCTCCTCGCTGCCTATGGCTGCTCCTGCGAGAGCCGGCAGCCAGGGGCGTAGGGCATACCCCCTGCGGGAGGCGAACTCATCCTCCATATTCAATGTCCAGGTGCCCTTGCCTGATTCGTAACTGTCTATGTCCAAATTGCTTATGCTGCCGGGGCCGAAATCGCGCCCAAGCGCGTCGCGGTAGAGTCCAAGGTAGTTGTCCCAATATCTCCGGACAGCATCGGGGTTGAGCTTGTCCACTTCCAGGCCTGTGGCTTCCGGAGTGGCCGGACCGTTCACGTGGCCGATCAACGTGTAGGCGAACCGGTACACGGTCCAGTCTCCCTCGGGTGCGGTCCAGTCGAGGATTCCGTCCTTGTATCCTGAGGTGATTTCGATGACTTCCCCTTCCGCTCCTTGCCGTACCGCCAGCACGCATATCTCCTTCAGGTAGTTCCTGACTATGCCATCCTGCTCCGGGGTGGCATAGTGGACTCGCGGATCCACCGTTTCCTCAGGCAGTGGCAGTTCCCCTCTGAAATGGCCCTGCACCGGTGTAGTGCTCCATACCAGTTTCTTCTGGGCATCATCCTCGCTTACCCACGGGCCTCCCGTCAGGCTCCAGCCAGGAGAACTTGCGATGCCAACCTCAAGGTCCAGCGAGTCGGCCAGGTCCACGGCGAAGCGCAGGGCGTCCTTCCATCCTTCACTCATATATGGCAGCTGCTCCTTTACGATGACGTGTGGGGAATTGCCGCAGTCGAAGAGGAAGAAGCCGGAGAGACCGATGTCGTGCATCCACTGCAGGTCCTTCCGTATGCCGTCCTTGGTGATGTTGCCGTTCATCCAGTGCCACAAGGCCATCGGCCTGGATTCGTGAGGTGGGTCGATGAAACCGGATTGCAGTTCGGCATAACCTTCATTCCGGGTGCAGGAGAGCGCGAGCAGTGCCAGCGCGGCAGAGAGGATTCTTTTCATAATGATGTCAGGAGAACAACAGGTATCCCAAAAACAGTAATGCGACGATGAGCAGGGACAGGACTACTATGATCAAGCCGTAGTAAATTCCCGTCTTGATGGTGAGCCGGATGCTTTTCTTCCATCCCAGATCGAACAGCTGATGGTAGTCGACAGTCAGAAGCAGACCCATAAGTCCCACTCCGATCTCCCCTTCGTGCTCCTTGGAGAAGAACAAGGAGAAGAACATGAAGAAACAGAACTGGCATAGGACATAGGCCGCAGTGGCGGCGCAGGCCGAGGCGCTCATACCTCTCTTTTTCAATATGAGGCACATAGCTGTCCAGAGGAGCAGGAAACTGCCCAGGAACAGGTAGACTCCCTGGCTTCTCAGCGAACTTTCCAGGGCTGCGAGGGAAGCCTCTGCAGGAGAATCTACCAGCTCAGGATGCTTGTCCAGGCTCAGATACTTGAAGAGCGAGGTGAGCTTCAAGGCTTTGGATACTTTCAAGGAATCGGCACCCAAGTTTAAGCCGAGCGAAAGTGAGTCGGAGATGGCAATGGTTGTATCCGCGGCCGCAACCTTAACTTCCGCAGTCTTGACGTCTGCAGAGAAGTCCGGATGGACAATCGAAGATATCAGGGCGAAGAAAGCATAGAATATGATCAGGGATGTCAACGGAGCAAGGTACCTTTCGTGCTGCCCCTTGATGTAATCCCGGATCATATAGCCAGGACGCAACAGCAGATGTACGAAGGTACGTTTGGCATCATCGTTCAGGAAAGGAATGCTGTCGAATGCACCTTTGTAGAAGTCGCCTTTCTTTGTCTTGTCCTTCTTTGCCGACCAAGGCAGGTGACCGATTTTCTGCCATATCTCGAAGGCCCTTTTCCTGGCCGGGAATCTAAATTGGTGTCGTTTAAGCATTGCTTTCAAAGTCTTTCTTGAATGAGGTAAGCATTAGGAGGCTCACGATGGGGGCATTGGCCCAACCGGTGTAGATCATGGACGAGCCTCCTTCCTTCCCGGAGTTGAGAACAAGCCGCGAACTGTCCCAATTCCCATCTTCGAGATTGTAAGCTCCACGGAATACACCGTCGGCATCGGGATCGTCGCTGTGCCATAGATTTCCGTTGCAGAACGCGATCATTCCTTTCAGAGCCTCGAAATCCTTTTTCCGGCCGTCCAGGAGCCAGTTCCAATGATACGCCTCCATTCCGAAGGCGGTAGTATATACATTATCGGTAAGTCCCGGGATATCTGCGCCGTTTATTCCTTCCCCCTTGCCATTGCGCAGCGCTCCCGAAGGGTCTATCAAAGCGTCCATCCATGAGGTGAGCTTATGGCGCAGCCGCCTCCACTCCTTGCGCTGGGGAGCATCCCCGAGATAGTATTCCGCCATTGCTATTCCACGGATGCATATGGCCTGGTCGCTTGAAGGGGGGCGCCAGTATTCGGTTCCAGGGTGCTCTTCACAGCAAGTCCGGACTCTCCCTTCCGGAAGGATCCTGGAGCCGATGAAAGCTATTCCCCTGGTGACGGCAGCCAGGTATTCCTCAGGTTTGACCGAATAGCGCGCAGCCATTGCCAAAGCGGCGACTGCATGGGCGGTGAACATCGCGGTACGGCTTGTGTCATTGTCGACGACCCGCCAGGAGCCATCTTCGTTTTGGATCTGCAACAGGAAAGACGTGCTCTCGAGAGCCGCCGATATATATTCTGAGGCATTGGTGGTGTCTGTCTCGGCCATCCGCATTATGAATATAGGGACCTCCGAATTGTCGTTGGTGTACACGTGGAGGTCTTTCCTGTCGGCGAAGGGAAAGGACCCGTCGGGATTGCGCATTCCGGACACAGAGTGGAAGATTTCCCTTGCAAGGGACAGATACTTCTCTTTCCCGGTCAATCGCCAGCACTGAAGGAAGGCATACGCCGTTTCGATGTTGCAGTCCGGCCGGTAAAGGGATATCCACTGTTTCGAATCCATATCGTAGCGCTCCCGGACAAAGATTCCGGAAGAGGTAGTGTCCACAGACCTTTCAAGCCATGAGACAACGCTGTCGACCGTCTCTGCCGATGGTTTCGAAAACAGTATCTCGATATCGGCGCGGCCGTGAAGTCCGCCGGCGGAAAAATCGACATAGCGGCTTTCGGCGACGAGTACCTCCCGGAACTCCACCGGCTTTCCGTTCAGCAGGACTTCCGAGGCCGTCACGCCCTCCGGCAGAAGGATATGCGAAAGAATATCCCGGGCAGGGGAATCGACGCAATATCTCATACCCTTTTCCGTGAGGATGTAACGTACATCGACTACATCTCCGTTTATTTCATATCCGCTGAAATAGCGGAGTTCCTTATATGGCGTTACGGGCCAGCGTGGCGAGAAACCCAGGCTGCGGTAACGGCAATCCAGGTCCTGGATGCCTGCCAGGCCTTCGTCGATGGCAGAGAGCACCGCGGCGGCGCCCCAGGCCGCAGGACCGACCTTGGCATCTTCCGGTTTTTTCGAGAACCGGTTATAAAGGAAATAGATATTCCCTCCGTCTTCGACCATTTGTTCGTATAAACGGTGCAGGATGTCCCACCCGTACGCTTCATATCCGCAGCTGAATGCTGCTTTCGCAAGTTCTCCGGCGGTGAAGGAAGTTATGCAGCCGTTGATATAGGTATTGGCAGGATGCACGGTAACTTCTCCGAAACAAGGCTCGTAGGGCGGGTCGATCGTAAACCACTCGGCGAAGGCAGTGGTCGTATCCCTGCGGTGCATATATTCTTCTACTATGGACCGGGACTGTCCGAGCGTCGTAAAACCGCGGTTTATATCGTATGTGTTGGAGAGCGTGAGACGGACGCCTTCCTTGTCATCGATGGGAGGGCAGCCTAAAGGAAGCTGGTGGGTGAAGTATTTCCCGTTCCACAGATGCCGGAACGCGTTTTTCTGTAGCTCCAGAGCTTTCCGGCTCCATTGCCGAGCCTTCGCGCCATGACCAAGTTCCTCATTCATCCAGGCAAGCAGGTTCATGGCCTGGAACACTCCGGAGTTGTCCCCGTGCATGACTGCCATAGGAGTCTCCGGCGTTATGCGACGGTCGATGATGCCCGTTTTTTCGTATGTAAAATCCCAGGTATCAATGGTATAAGCGCGTTTGACCAGTCCCAGTTCCGGATCCCAGCGTTTGGGATGGGAGGTCGAATATTCGATGCCCTTCTCCAGTTTCGGCAGATTGTGGCGCAGCCATTTCCGGTCGGCCGTAGCCTTGTAATACTCCGCAGCCCCTTCTACCACCAGATATTCAATATCCGATTCTATGTCCAGCCGTGCCAGATACAGGTTGTCTTCAGGAAAGAATATAATGTCGTCCTCGGCCACGTACGCCCAGTGCATGTCGTCCATCTGCTTGATGAGTTCATAGAAGCTTCCGTCCGGACGCTGGTGCGCCAGTGTGAAATCGAGGTAGCTTCGAAGATTGTGCTCCCAGTGCCGGAATGCCTTCATGGTGTGCACGTGGTCCCGGATCCAGTTTTTATAGACAGGGATGGCTTCACCGTCCACGAATACGGTATGCCTGCCGCTCTGTACATTGTCCCTCAGCCATTTCATCATCATTCCCAAGTCGGTGTCCTGAGTTGTCAGAACGCCGGGGATTGCGAGCTCGACATTGTTGTAGGTACCATTGTTACGGCCTTCCAGGTCATGGGACGGAAGCGCATGCTCGAAAGGAATGACTGACCCTTTGTTGATATTTTCCGGGACGGTACTCAGGGTATTCAACGGAAGGGCCCTTGCTTCGCGGTCTCCTGCCGGGCCTTTCCCTCCGCTGCAACCCGCAATCAGCAACAAGGAAGTGAAAAATGAAAGGATATGTACGGTTTTCATACTTCACAAATATAATAAAACTTCGGCAACGGCGCCTGGGGTACAAACCGCTCAAAGCTACCTGGAGGTATAGAACGTGACCGGGCCGAGCAAGCCCATTGCAACCGTTGGCTGCTCCTTACGTCCGAGCAGGAAACGCTGCACGACCGGATTGTCAGTCAAGGTCCGCATATAATTGCCCATCAATGTCTCGACAGTGATTTCCAGACGGTTCGCCCCTGGCCGGAAAAGATCTGTAACATCGAATACTGCCTCTCCCCACCAGCGCACGCCGGCTTCCCGTCCGTTAATACGGAGAGTTGCAATCTCGCAGACCTTCCCGAGATTGATATAGAGGCGATGACCGTCCGCCCACAGACTGTCCGGCAAATCGAGTTCGGTCTCATATCGTGCTTCACCCATAAAAACGGGATACAGTTCCCTCAGGTCGCGGAGGGACTCCATCAGGAACGGACCGGTAATACCGGTGCGAGGGTTATCCAGTCTAACCTGCCAGTCCTTCACGTCACGGGAATCCTTTCCGCACGTCGGGAGCGGAGCCCAATCCGGCAACTCGGGCAACTGTCCCGGGAGGAATGAGATGAATATGCTCTGAGATGGTCCGAGCCGCAGTTCCGTCCGGAAAGCTCCGTCAGGCAAGGTTTCTCCGCGGAGCCTGAAACGTTGTCCGCTGTCCGGATCATACAGCACAGCGTTCCTTTTGCATACCACATCTGCAGGGAAGGTCAGACCGGTCTGTTTCTCATCTTCAAGGGATACGTTGGAGAACAGGAAGAAATCCGACTTCCCGCTTGTACGGTAGTGGTTTTGCAGCAGGAATCGGTCCGGAGTGCCTATTTCCACGGCATGCGGAAGCCTGTAATGGGCCTGGATGCCGGCATACCATTCCAGCCAGGCGTCATCTCCGGCCTTCTCGAGCAGTACAAACCGCTCCGGATACCGTTTTACCATACGGGCTACAATCCTTCGGACAGCAGCATCACGCGTTTCGTGATCCTTCAGTCCCGGGGCGCAAGATGGCAGGCAACCGATACAGTACACACAGCCGCCCTTCTCGACAAAATGCATTATTGTTTCCATAGCCTCAGGAGAGATTGTGCGGACCTCCGGAAGGATCAGGACACTGTAGGAGCGGGGACCGTAGCATAACCGGCCGCGACGGACGGAAGCGGCTTCCAGGATGGAGTCGCTTATATAGTCCGCACCGCCTCCGTTCTTATGGACAGCCTCCCAGATAAGGGAGGTATAGGGAACGTTCAGGTACCAGGGGAAGGGATCGGTCTGTACGCCAAGTTCCGTCCACAGGTCGTCGTTGGCCGGAAGGATGGCGATGTCCGTCACCATGTCCGTATTCGTGAGGACTGTGCTGACTCTGGCACGGTAGCCGTTAAGGAGCCGGAAATACGGCCACCAGGGATTCTGCTCATTGGAATAGCTTCCATATTGCACCCAGCCCGGGAAGGCGGCGTCCTTCGGGGAATAATTGTAGCCGGACCATACAGGCAGCGTCGTCCCAGAGAACGCACCCATATCAGAACCGATCTTAAGCAGTTCCAGGGAAGTATTGAACACCCGGTAGGTATTGGTCATCTCCTCTGAACTGACGATGCGTTTCCCACTCAGGTTGGCCGCAGAGGATACATATTTGTTGATCATAGTATAGCCGCGGCCGCGCCGGTAATCACTGTCGCCCATTTCCTCCCCGAGCCGGTGTCTCAACCAGTTGGTCGTCCAGGATTCCCCTTCCGGGATGTCATATCCCAGAGAGGACTCCAGAGGGAAGAAACCACGCCCGTAGGCTTGTGCCCGAGACAGGACGCCCTTCTCCCGGCACCAGTCCAGGAAAGTGCGGGTGTAGCGTTCGTGCAGCAGTTCGGCCTTGGTGAGTTCGAAGTCATACCGTACGCGCCGTACCTGGTCTTCGAAGGCCTCCCCTCTGTTTGCTCCGTAATGGTAGTCCATTACTTCTCCGAGCCTTCCGACCTTGAACATCGTGAACGGCAGCCATGGCATCAGGTCATAGCCGCGGCGGCGCCGGAATTCCTCCGGGAGGTCGGAGCACCAGTTGCTCCCTTCCAGCTCCATGCTGTCCACGAAAAACGAACGCAGGTATCCCGAGAGTGGGCCGATCCGGGCCTCTATCGAATCGGCCTGGTGGTTCAGATATTTCCGGACTGCCTCTTTGTCAAAGTGGTTGAGGATGCTGCCGGCAGCACCAGGCGCCCCGTTGATGACGCAGGCGAAGGAATCATAGCGGACCAGCGCATAAAGGTAGTGCGGTCCTTCCGGAACGTCCAGGTTGAATACACCGTCCACCAGCAGATCGCTGACATCTACGGTTTCTGCCAAATCGTTGATAGGGTCGGGAACGAGCAGCAGGCGCACCAGCTCCCAGCGTCGTTCCGGATTGGGTACCGTGACCCCCGGGTCCACGGCACGGCACAGTTCTTCTTCTGTCGTTTCGAAATGTCCGGCGGGTAACTGGACCGCATTCAGCAGGACAACGGAGGCTCGCTCATCCATCGGGAGGGTTTCCGCACCGAAGGGCCAGCCGGAGCCCAGAAGGAGGTCGCAGCGCATCCCGAGCCTGGAGGCTTCATCGAAGGTCACTTTCAAAAGGTCGGTCCATTCGTCTGAAAGCAGGCGCAAGGCTCGTGTTCCCGTCGTATCGGCTCCATAAGGCGTTTCTATCGGATTGATTTCCACGCCTCCGATGCCTGCTTCTTTCAGTAAGTGCAACTCGCGGATGAGTTCATCAGCCTCGATACGGTCGCCGTTCCACCACCAGCGGACGAAGGGACGGTATTCCATTCCAGGGTCAGCAAAAGAAGAGTCGATCCTGGTCAAGTCCGTGGTATCTTTCCGGCAGGAAAGTGTCAGAGCCAGGATGAAGACTATTCCCAGCGCCAGCAGGTTCCTTCTTGAAATAGGCATAAATCAGTGCTTTAATAAATGGTCGTCCGCAAAATCCAGATAATGCTTCCAGTCCTCGAGTGTGATTCCGTGGGCTCCTTCCCGGATGTGATACCGGGTAAGACTCCTGTCCAGACCAAGGAAATCATAGACGGCCTGTGCGCCCTGGAAAGACAGGCGCTCTCCGACAGGATCGGCCCAGCTGTCGTTTTCGGCGCTGGCTACGTAGAGCGGCCGTGGTGCGATCAGGGCCAGGAACTCGTGCTGGTCGAAAGGAAGGGAATCCTCGTTGTCGATATACTTGAAGAAATTGCCGCAGAACCAGTGCGGGAAGGTTCCGGTTATGGAACGTAGCGTTTCACCGTAGCGACGCCGTGACAGGGCGGCACCGCCGCATCCGCTGTCGTTGGAAATCGCCATCGCGAACCGCGTGTCGCGGGCAGCCGCCAGCAAGGCGGTCTTGCCAAGCCGGCTGTGGCCTATGGCCGCAACCCGTGCCGCATCCACATCCGGGTCGGTTTCAAGGTAATCCAGTACCCTGCTCATCCCCCAAGCCCAGGCGGAGAGTGTACCCCACTGGTCCGGTTCCGGATAAACCTGCCCTTTACGGTAGATCAGAGGCGTCACTCCGTTGCCGAAACCATCGTCGAAATCGGGATCGATGTCGCTGGTGTGGAAGGTGACCAATCCGTAGCCGCGGCCGATTATATCCTCCAGCGGCCATCGGGATGCCCTGTTGCCACGAGGCTGTTCCTTATAGATACCGTAGGCCTTGGCATGCTCCGGTTCGGGGTACAGGATGGAAGTGTCTGGAGAAACGGTCGCATTGCCTTCGAAATTCATCCCCATGAAGGCAGGGACCGGGCCATCCGCACCTTCAGGAATATATATCAGTACCGTTACGTACTTGTTTTTGGTAAAGAATATGCGTACTTGCCGGCGCAATGCCTTCCCGTCCAATGCGGGACCTTCTTCGGCTATCTCCCATTCCATATCTTCCAGGCGCCCGGGAGCCTTGCCGTACATTTGCGTCTCGAAGAGTTCCAGCAGTTCCGGCCGGCGTTCGGAATACCATTGCTCCGGAGTGGTCACCTTGTGTCCGTCCTGCATTGTCAAGGCGTCAGGCAGGGTATAAGCCGGCACTTTGGATGGATCTGTATTGACTTGGACGGGTTTCCATCTACCGTTCGAGGTGTCGGATGGATTGTCGAAGTCTATCTGCGTGACTGTGCCGGGGTGTTCGCAGGCGGCGTGGGCGCAGCGCTGGGCCAGGTCTGTACGCTCTTCACCCAGGTGTGGCGGCCGGTAGCCGTTGCCGACCACGGACTGTTTGTAGAGAGCCTCGTAGAACGTGCACGCAACCAGATAACGGCCGAACCATTTATGCATATGGTATCCGTCGCGGGTTACATTCTCGCGGTTGAAAGTGTGACGCGAATTCTGGACCGCAGTTCCGCAGGGGATCAAGCCGAGACGGTGTTTCCGGGCGGCATCGCCATAGGTCTTGCATATGGCGTCGAACATCTTCTGCTGGGAGGAATCGTAGTTGCCGTAGAACTGGTTTGTGGCGTTACTGGCGTATGCCCAAGTCTGCATGAGCATGATCCTGCATCGCCGGGGTATGCGTTTCCGCGCGTATTTCACGAGATTTGTCAGCCATGGTTCGTAGCTCTCCGGGAGACCGGACAAGCCGCTGGACTGCTGAAAGGTCACCACGTCCCACGGTTCGTCAGCCAGGGCTTGCGAGATGGAAGTATCGTGGTGGTTGACAAGAACTCCGTCCGCCCCGATCTTGCGGAAGGAATATGCGGCGGAGTCCCGTTCAGCCAGCATCCAATGCTTTTCCAGGTAGCATCCTCCGATATACATATTCCCGATAATCAAGATATGTCCGTCTGCAAGCGCGATCTCGTGCAGGTTCTGCTCCACGGCATCTTTGCTGAAACTGTTGCCGATGCAGAGCAGACGGAGTGTGTCGGGAGAAGCCGATTGGTCATGCCTGCCTCCGAGGGCGGGGATTGCAGGGAAGAGAAGGCAGATCGCCAGGACTGCGGACAGGATCTTAGGAGTCTCTCTCATAATTATCTACAAATATAGAATATTTCTTAACTTTACAAAGACTAAGGCCATACGCAAGATATGAGAAAACAATCATTCCTGGCCCTCGCGGCCCTCGCATTGCTGGTTTCTTGTACCAGCACCCCGAAAGTAAACTACAAGGTCTGGTATGACTGGCCGGAAAGGAACCTGCCTGATTTCTCGACCCTTGGCGAACCAGATGTACAAGGGGTCAAGAAGAACATCGACCTCGTGGACATCGATGACACCAAGAACCATTTCTGCGTCCTGTTGGAAACCGAGCTGAAGGTTCAGAAGGAGGAGGAATACAGCTTCACCCTGACTACCGACGACGGCAGCAAGCTGTACGTCGACGGCGAGTTGCTGATAGTCAACGACGGTGCCCACGGGCCGATAGAGAAGAAAGCTTCCAAGGTCCTCTCCAAGGGGAAGCATCCTCTGAAGATAGAGTTCTTCGACTACGACAAGGGTCAGTCCATCGTGTTCCGTTATTCCACACCGACCATCAAGGACCGTGAATTCAACGACAAGGTCCTATTCGAGGAAGACAAGCTGTCCGGCGAGGACGGGTTCGTCAAGCCGCAGGTGGAGGAGACATATGGACGCTTCAAGGAGTGGAAGGGTGACGACGAAGCGGTCGTATTCCCTGTCCTGACCGACATCCACACCGCCGGGCGCTTCTCCTACAGGCATATAGGTTACGCGGCAAGGGCAGCCAGGAAGTTCGGCGCGGACTTTATGGTGAATCTCGGAGACATAGGTCTCAACGCCTATCCTGCCACCGCCGACAAGGAGTATGCTCGCTTCGTCCTCGACAATACCCTTGCCCAGATGAAGAAATACGACGGTATATGGCTATATTCTCCGGGCAACCACGACTGGGATGCCGGTGAAGGGGAGTTCCTGACCGAGCAGTTCCTGACCGATTTCTTCCAGAAGCCGTGGAAGAAAAAGGCCGGCGACAACCTGCATCTGACCCCCGGAAAGGTACTGTGCTACTATGATGTGCCCGACAAGAACTTCAGGGTCATCCTCCTGAATACCTGCGGCACCGGGACACAGGAAGGGAAATACTATTATTACGACGATCCTCAGCTGGAATGGCTGCAAGGAGTGCTGGATTCGACCCCGAAGGATATGAACGTAGTGGTGATGTCCCATTATATGCCGCATCCGATGGGGCGCTGGACGACCTCTCCGGGCGCCGACTACACCATCGTCCAGAATGATAAGCTGATGGGGATACTTACTGCATTCAAGCAGTCCGGCGGTACTCTCGTCGGAATGATAACCGGGGACACGCACACCAACGACTATGTCCTTTACAATGATGTGAACTATTACATTTCCCAGGGATATGGCTGGATCGTCCCGGACCTTATGCTCCCGGGAGCGCGCCACGCTTTCTTCGATTACAAGCAGATGATGTGTGTGGACGTGATAGCCGTGAAGCCTTCGACCAGGGAGGTGCGCAGCTTCCGCATCGGAGCCGGCGGCGCCGATTTCGATTTCGGATTCAGTTACTAGACCCCTTGCATTACAGGAAAAATCACTATTTTTGTAAGTATGTACAAGAGAGTTTTGTTGAAACTTAGCGGCGAGAGCCTGGGTGGTCCGGAAGGCAAGGGACTCGATCCCGTATACCTTCGGAAATATGCCCGGGAAATCGCTCAGGCGGCCAGGGCTGGTCTCCAGATCGGAATAGTGAACGGAGGAGGTAACATATTCAGGGGTCTCCAGGGACTCGACAAGGGCTTCGACCGTGTCGGAGGTGATCGGATGGGTATGTTGGCGACGGTTATCAACTCATTGGCACTCAGCCAGTTCATCAAGGACGAAGGGGTCAATGCAGAAGTGTTCACCTCAACTCCTATGGAACCTTACGCCAGATATTACAACCGTGACAACGCGATCCGCGTCCTGGAGGAGGGTGGAGTCGCACTGTTTTCGGGAGGTACCGGCAACCCGTTCTTCACGACGGATTCCGGAGCCGCCCTCAGGGCTTTGGAGATAAAGGCCGACGTGATGCTCAAGGGCACCCGTGTGGACGGAGTATATACGGCCGACCCCGAGAAGGATCCGACTGCCGTCAAGTACGAGGACATCACTTTTGACGAGGCCATGTCCAGGCACCTGAAGGTGCTGGACCAGACTGCGTATGCCCTCTGCGCCGAAGGCAAGATGCCTATAATCGTCTTCGACATAAACGAGGAAGGCAACCTCAGGAAATTGTCCGAAGGGAAGAAGGTGGGGACACTGGTCCACGAATAATGGCACGAGAGTTGCTCCGCGGCCCGGAGAGTGAATGACTTACAAGATTATTAACGGTAAAACTTGAAATACTATGCTGACAGAGAGAGCTAAAGAAATCGTGAAGAATGTCGAGTCGAAGATGGCTGACACCGTGGCATACCTTGAAGAAGACCTCAAGACATACAGGGTAGGGAAAGCTAATCCTTCCATACTCAACAACGTGACCGTGAACTATTACGGCACCGAGACCCCTGTTTCGCAGGTCGCATCAATCAGCGTCCCTGACGCGAGGACGATTGCGATCCAGCCTTGGGAAAGGAGCCTGATCCCTGCGATCGAGAAGGCGATCATGGCGGCCAACCTTGGTTTCACCCCGCAGAACAACGGTGAGATCATCCGTTGCCCTATCCCTCCGCTTACCGAGGAAAGGCGCCGCGACCTCATCAAGAAGGCCCGTGCCGCCGGCGAGAATTCCAAAGTGGCCGTTCGCAACAGCCGTCGTGAAGGAGTCGATGCCTTGAAGAAGGCTGAGAAGGCTGGTGAGTTCTCCGAAGATGTCCAGAAGGAAGGAGAGGACGAAGTCCAGAAGGTTACCGATGCGAAGGTGAAAGCCATCGATGAACTCATCAGCGCAAAGGAAAAGGAAATAATGACCGTATAGGGACACTTTAAGGTTTTTTTCCTATATTTGCCCTCGTTATGAAGGAAAGCACGCTTAATCATTATTCCGGTATTTTTGTCTATTATCTCTCGAGGTAATGGTCCGGACAGGCGTGCAGGAGAGAGTGTTCATAACTATGTAATGAATGTCAAGGCTGTCCGGAACCCCATTCCGGGCAGCTTTTTTTTGAACGAACGACAAATGACGACAAGTGCAGACAGAACCCAGGGAGTCCAGGAATACTACTTCTCCCGTAAGCAGAAGGATCTCGACGCGGTAAGCGCCGACAGAGCATCCAAGGGTGAAGGCCCTCTTATCAATCTTGGTATCGGTGCTCCGGACGGGATGCCTCCCCAGAGTGCGATCGACGCATTGTGCCAGGCAGCCAGGCAACCGGGCAACCACGTCTACCAGAATTACAAGGGTCTTCCTGCCCTGCGCCAGGCTTTCGCCGGATGGTACAGGCGCTATTACGGGGTTGAACTCAATCCTGAGGGTGGGATCCAGCCGCTCGTAGGCTCTAAGGAAGGCATCCTGCTCGTCAGCCTTACCTTCGTCAATCCGGGAGAGAAGATACTGGTTCCCGATCCAGGTTATCCGACTTACGTTTCTTCAGCCCGCCTGGCCGGAGCTGAACCTGTATTCTACGACTTGAAACAGGAGAATGGCTGGCTGCCTGATTTCGACCAGCTTGAGAGCCTGGACCTGTCCGGGGTGAAGGTGATGTGGACCAATTATCCGAATATGCCCACCGGTGCCAAGGCTACTCCGGAGCTTTATCAGCGTCTCGTAGAGTTCGGCAATAAGCATAACATTCTGATAGTCAACGACAATCCATATTCTTTCATCTTGACGGAGAAGCCTCTGTCCATACTTGCCGCAAAAGGCGCCTTCGATTGTTGCCTGGAGCTGAATTCCCTCAGCAAGTCCCATAATATGAGCGGCTGGAGAATCGGTATGGTGGCAGGGGATCCTTCCCTGATCAAGGAAGTGCTGAAAGTCAAGAGCCAGATGGATTCAGGCCAGTTCAAGGCCACCCAGCTCGCTGCCATAGCCGCTTTGGGGGAGGGACCGGACTGGTTCGTGAAACTGAATGATGAATACAGGCTCCGTCGTGAGGCCGCTGGAAAGATATTCGACCTCCTGGGTGTGGAATATGGGAAGGATACGGCAGGACTCTTCCTTTGGGGAAGGGTTCCTCAGACAGAGAGGCAGCAAGGGGACCTTACCCCCGGCGAAGCCCTTTCGGAGAAGATCCTCCACTCCGCCGGAGTATTCATCACTCCTGGATTCGTATTCGGGAAGAATGGGGAGGAATATGTCAGGATCTCGCTGTGTGCACCTGTGGACAGGCTGAAGGAAGCCGGAAGGAGAATAGCTCAATTGACAAGGTGATGATCGTAGGTATTATTGGATTGGGCCTCATAGGGGGCTCTATGGCCATCGACTTGAAACGCAGGGGGTTCGCCGGCACCGTGCTGGGTGTCGAATCGGATCCGGTCAATGCTGCGGCAGCCGGGAAGATGCGCCTTGCGGACGAGATCGTGTCCCTTGAGGACTGCGTACGAAGGAGCGATATCATAGTGATTGCAATTCCGGTCGGAGCGGCGGTGAAGATGCTGCCCGGAATCCTGGATATGTGCGACCAGGGCAAGGTCGTGATAGACACCTGTTCGACCAAGAGCCAGATTGTCAGGGCGGTACATTACCATCCCATGCGCAGCCGCTACGTGGCCACCCATCCTATGGCCGGTACTGAGTATTCCGGTCCTTGGGCGGCTATGCCCAACCTCTTCGACGGGCGTGCCTGCATATTCGCCAATACGGAAGAGTCCGATCCGAAAGCGGTCAAGACCATAGAGGAACTGTACGATGTGCTGAATATGAGGCCGATCTATATGAATGCCGATGCCCACGACGTCCATACGGCCTACGTGTCCCACATCTCGCACGTAACCTCTTTCGCCCTTGCCCTTACCGTCCTCGAGAAGGAGAAGGACGAGAAGCATATCTTCGACCTGGCTTCGGGAGGATTCTCCTCCACCGTCCGCCTGGCCAAGAGCTCTTCCGATATGTGGGTTCCTATCCTTACCCAGAACCGCGACAATGTGCTTCACGTGATCGACACATACCTGGAGAAGATGCAGGAGTTCCGCGACGCAATCGCGGAATATGACTCCGACAAGATAGAAGACCTTATACACGAAGCGAACAGGATCAAGAAGATCCTCCGATAAAGCTATACATATATATATATTAATATGGAAAGAAAACTTGACATCATACCGGTGTCCGAATGGGGCTTCTTCGATGAAAGCATACCTCCGATCGTGGTGGCTGGCCCCTGCAGTGCGGAATCCGAACTGCAGGTTATGACTACTGCCAGGGAGTTGAGTGATTTCGGCATCCACGTATACCGTGCCGGCATCTGGAAACCTCGCACCCATCCGGGCAGTTTCGAGGGTGTAGGCGCTCCCGGGCTCAAGTGGCTGCAGAGGGTGCAGAAGGAACTGGGTATGAAGGTCTGTACCGAGGTCGCGAATGAGAAACACGTTTACGAATGTGTGAAATACGGCATAGATATGGTCTGGATCGGGGCCAGGACCACGTCCAACCCTTTCCTGGTCCAGGAAATCGCCGATGCGTTGCGTGATACCGATATGCCGGTCCTGGTCAAGAACCCTGTCAATCCGGACCTTGGACTGTGGATCGGCGCCCTTGAAAGGCTTAACCGTGCAGGAATAAGGAAGCTGGGAGTCGTCCACAGAGGATTCACGACATCCCAGAAGATTCCTTACAGGAACCTGCCCCTGTGGCAGATCGCAGTCGAACTCAGGACCCTTTTCCCTGATCTGGCCGTCTTCGCGGACCCCAGCCATATGGGAGGCTCCAAGGAATATCTCCAGCCTCTCAGCCAGAGGGCGATGGACCTTGGTTTCGAAGGCCTTATGGTGGAATCGCACTGCGATCCGACCTGTGCTCTGAGCGATGCGTCGCAGCAACTGGTGCCGACGGCTCTCAAGTCGATGCTGGAGAGCCTGACCGTGCGCAGGAAGAGCACGAGCGACAAGGAATACAACGAGAACATAGAGCAGCTGCGTACCCACATAGATGTAATCGACGAGAACCTGCTTATAGCCCTTGGTTCCAGGATGGATATTTCCAGGAAGATAGGTCGCTTCAAGAGAGAGCACAACATTGCTATCATACAGCCCCAGCGCTGGGACAGCCTGCTGGAGGGTATGATAGAGAAAGGCAGGTCTTACGGTTTGACCGAAGAATTCGTAAGGACGGTATTCAATGCCATACACGATGCTTCGGTGGCCGAACAGAACAAGATACTGGAGCAGTAATGCACTTTTTTCGTTCTTTCAATTTAAAACTCTTAAATCGTTGCCATATGATAGTTTCTAAGGCATTTACTTAGAAACCAGGCCTTTTACCTTAATAAAACGATATAAATTCGATGTTTTATTAAAGATTTGAAGTTTTTAATAGTTGTTTAATTCCAAAAAATTTATTTGTTTTGTAAGCCGGTAATTGGTTTTTATGTTTTCCAAGGGGTGTGGATTTGAGTGGAAAACGGCCATAAACCGACCTGGACAGACTATTTATTCAATAATTATTAAGTTTAAGGTTTAAGCTTATGAGTAAAAAATTTTTCGCTTTTGCGCTGTGCCTGCTTGTCAGTGCGGGTATGGCTTTCGCTCAGAGGGGAGAAATTTCCGGTGTCGTGACCGACGCTTCATCCGGTGAAGGCATTCCGTTTGCCTCCATTATGGAGAAGGGCACGATGAACGGTATCTCTTCTGATGCAGATGGTACCTACAGGATAAGGGTAGCGGATATGAGCAAGGCAGTTCTCGTATTCTCCTCTGTAGGTTATAATTCACTTGAAATTCCGGTAGCCGGTAGGGCAGTTATCAATATTGCTCTTGCAACCGATAATGTCCTCGATGATGTCATCGTGGTCGCTTATGGTACTGCTACCAAGGAATCCTTCACGGGTTCCGCAACGATGGTCAAGTCTGAAGACATCGAGAAGAAGATCGCCACCAACGTTACCAGCGCACTTGCAGGTACTACTCCTGGTGTCCAGATGATCTCCTCAAACGGTGACCCTACCAGCAACGGTTCCACCATCAGGATCCGTGGTATCGGTTCCATGAGTGCTTCTTCAAGCCCTCTGATCATCCTCGACGGAGCTCCTTATGACGGAAGTATTTCCAACATCAACCCTCAGGACATCGAGTCTATGTCAGTCCTGAAGGATGCTGCCGCTTCCGCTATCTACGGTCACCGTGGTGCCAACGGTGTCATCATCATCACTACCAAGAAGGGTAAGGCAGGCGACGCAACCGTCAAGCTCGACGCTCGTTTCGGTTCCAACAGCCGTCTCATCCCTAATTACGATGTGATCGACGACCCTGCAACCTACTACGAGCTCTTCTACAAGAGGCTCTACGGAATGTACTACTATTCCGGTCACACGGTTGCTGAAAGCTACGCATTCGCTGACAAGACCCTGTACGACGAAAAGAACGGTGGTCTCGGTTACAAGGTCTACACGATTCCTGAAGGCCAGAAACTCGTAGGTACGAACTTCAAGCTCAACCCTAACGCGAAGCTTGGTTATTCTGATGGCGAGTATTTCTATACTCCTGACGACTGGTACAAGGAGACATTCCACAATTCCTTCCGTAAGGAGTACAATATGTCCGTGAGCGGCGCCAACGACAGGTTCAACTACTATGGTTCCGTAGGTTACCTCGATGACGGCGGTATCATCTCCAATTCAAGGTACCAGCGTTACACCGGTCTCATCAATGCGGACTATCAGGTGAAGAAATGGATGAAGGTTGTTTCCAGCCTCAACTTCACTCACTCGAATTCCCAGACCAACGGTTCCAACGGTTCTTGGGGATCCTCAGGCAACGTATTCTATATCGCCAACAATATGGGACCTATCTATCCTCTGTACGTGAGGAATGCAGACGGTTCCATCAAGACTGAAGGTGGCCGCGTGGTCTACGATTCCAACAACACCAACTTCAAGCGTCCTAACACCGTCGGTAACGCTATCCGTGATAACGAATACGACAAGGACGAATATCTCAGGGACGTCATTACCGGCAAGGGTGGTCTTATCCTTACTCCTATCAAGGGCCTCACCCTCAATGCTAACGTCTCTATGACATCCTCCACCTCCAGGGAGGTTGAACTCGGAAGCATCTTCGGAAGTTCCGCTTCCATCGACGGTTCTTCCTATGTCAGTTCAGGCAGGATGTTCACTGTCAACCAGCAGTATCTGGCCAATTACAAGTTCCACGTCGCCGAGCTCCACAACTTCGAGCTCCTCGCCGGTTACGAGCAGTACAAGTACACTTCACAGAGCCTGTGGGGTTACAATGACCACCTCTTCGACCCGACCAACGGAGAACTTGACAACTCCGGCGGAACCAGCAGCAAGCAGCTCGGTTCTTCCACCAACCAGTATATGACTGAAGGTTTCCTCACCAGGATCCAGTATGACTTCGACGGCAAGTACTTCCTGAGTGCTTCCTACCGCCGTGATGCTTCTTCACGTTTCGCGAAGGGTCACCGCTGGGGTAACTTCTGGTCTCTTGGAGGTGCCTGGCTCATCAGCAAGGAAGACTTCATGCAGAACATCGGCTGGGTCGATATGCTCAAGCTCAAGGTCAGCTACGGACAGCAGGGTAACGACAACCTCGGTGGTCTCTTCCCTTATTCCGACCAGTACGTACATTCATACAACGAGGAAACCGGCGAATACTCTCTCAACCTCAGCTACAAGGGTAACGAGAACCTGACCTGGGAGACTTCCAAGTCCTTCAACGCCGGTATCGACTTCGAACTCTTCAACAACTACCTCAACGGTTCCTTCGAGGTGTTCTCAAGGAAGACCGAGGACCTTCTCTATTCAAAGAACGTCCCTTACTCCGCAGGTAACCCTACCGGTGTCGTTCCTGTGAACGTAGGTTCCATCAGGAACAACGGTTTCGAAATCACCCTCGACGGTACGATCATCAGGTCCAAGAACTTCAACTGGTTGTGGAACGTCAACCTCAGCCACTATACCAACAAGATCCTCTCTCTTGATGAGAGCGTTTCCGAGAAGGGTATCCGTGGAAGCAACTTTATCTACAGGGTAGGCGGTTCCCTCTACCAGGCTTATTTGAGGAAATACGCAGGTGTTGACAAGGAGACCGGTGAGGCTCTCTACTGGAAGCACATTGACGAGGAGAAGGATGCTGACGGCAAAGTCACCACTCCTGAGTCCGACGAGACTACCACAACGTTCTCCGATGCAACCCAGTACGAGGTCGGTTCCGTCCTTCCTAAGCTCTACGGTGGTTTCGGTACCTCCCTCAACGCTTACGGATTCGATTTCTCCGTCCAGTGCAGCTTCCAGCTTGGTGGTAAGTACTATGACGGTTCCTATCAGCAGCTTATGTGGACCCAGGATCAGACCGGTTCCGCTTGGCACAAGGATGCTCTCAAGCATTGGACTCCTGAGAACACCGACACCGACGTTCCTCGTCTCGACGGTGACACCCAGGTTGCCCAGACAGCTATCGACCGCTTCCTTATTTCTTCCAACTACCTTAGCATCAACAATGTAACCTTAGGCTACACCTTCCCTAGAAGCCTTGTTGAGAAGATTTCTCTCAAGGGCCTGAGGTTATATGTTGCAGGTGAAAACCTTGCAGTCTTCTCTGCCCGCAAGGGTGTCGACCCTCGCTTCTCGATGGGTATCGGAGGTATGACCAGTGGCTCTGGTATCAACACATCGGGCTACTCCGCAATGCGTACCATTACAGGTGGTATTACTCTTACTTTCTAATCTGAAAACTATAAAAGCTTACAGAGTATGAAATTCAATAAATTATTTCTCATAGCAATCGCAGGTGCTCTCTTTGCTGCATCCTGCTCCGATATCGATGACATCAAGCCACAGAGTGGTACGATGCTCGCTACCCAGGTCCAGGAGACCAACGCCCTTGTTCCTTCCAGGGCATCAGCCTCTTTCACCGGTATGTTTTCATCCATCGGCCAGCCGATCAAGATGTACACCAATCCTGACGACTGGGAGTTCCTGATGATCCTCTTCTGCAATGACCTTGAGGGTCCGGATGCGCTCATTCCTGATTCCGGTTACAACTGGTTCAGTGTTTGCGGTGAGTATTCCTCACGTAACGCCAACTACCGTAACCCGGCTATCCGTTACAGGACACCTTACAACATGATCGGTTCCGTGAATACCTTCCTCCTCAGCATCGGAGAGACCGATGATCCTTCACTGGTCAATATGCTTGCTCAGGCAAAGGTTCTGCGTGCCTATTCTTACTGGTGCCTGGTTTCGGATTTCCAGTTCAACTATCAGGTCGCTGCTGACAAGCCGAGCGTTCCGCTCGTGAACGAGTTCACCGAGGACTTCACCAACAACCCTCGCGCTACTGTCAAGGAAATCTACGACTTTATGCTTGAGGACCTCGACTGGGCAGTCTCGAACCTTTCAGGTGCTACCCGTACGACCAAGGCTTATGTCGATGAGCACGTTGCCCGCGGTCTCCGCGCACGTGTATATCTCGAGATGGGTGAGTGGCAGAAGGCATACGACGATGCTGTCGCCGCTGCCGACGGATTCACTCCTGCAACGATCGAGGAAGTTTCCAAGCCTTACTTCATGGACATCAACGAGCACAACTGGATCTGGGGTTACGATATGACCACGGATATGGCTCTTGCCTATCGTTATGCAACGACTTCCAGCTGGCTCCGTTCATTCTCCGCTTGGGGCTATGCTGCTGCCTGCCAGGTCTACACCTGTATCAATACCCTGCTTTACAATAAGATACCCGCATCTGACGTCCGTAAGGGCTGGTGGGTTGACGAGAACCTTGAGTCACCTCTTCTCGAAGGTCTTGCGTGGCCGGGCTTCCCGGATGTCGCAAATGCTGACGACGGTGGCGATGCAAAGCTCCCTTATCTCCCTTACACCAACGTCAAGTTCGGATGCTACACTGTAGGTACTACAGCTAACGACGAGGATATGCCTCTGATGCGTGTTGAGGAAATGATCCTCATCCAGGCAGAGTGCCAGGCTCGTCTCGGCAATACCGGTCAGGCTACCAGTATCCTTACTGATTTCGTCAAGACCTACCGCGATCCTAACTACAGCGTTAACGGCAGGGCTCTCTCACTGCTTGACGAGATCTGGTTCCAGCGTCGTGTAGAGCTCTGGGGCGAAGGCTTCGGTATCAAGGATTGCAAGCGTCTCAACAAGCCTCTCGTAAGGTTCCATGATGACACCAACAACCAGCCTGCCAATTTCCGTTTCAACCTTCCTGCAGACGATCCGTATCTCCTTCTGAGATTCTCCCAGGGTGAGCTCAACACCAATTTCGGTATCGTTGACAATACTGGTGGACACCAGCCTGTCACCGATGAGAACAAGTCTCTCCGTGATGGTGTTACTGACTAATTTTAAACGAATTGCCTTATGAAAAATTTATATAGGATTTTAATTGCCCTTCTCGCATTCTCTTTCATTGCAGTTTCCTGCAAGGATAAGGAGTACGAGTACATTCCGGGGGAACCTGAGACTTCAGGTTGCTACGGTGTTTTCTTCCCGACCCAGGATGCCAGTGGAAGCCATACCTACGATCCTTCTATGGAGCGTTCTGTCGCCATCACTGTTTCCAGGACCAACAGCTCGGGAGCTATCACCGTTCCTTTCACGGTGACTGCCTCTGAAGAAGGTGTCTTCAATTTCGGAACCATCAATTTCGCTGACGGACAGACAGAGACCGAGCTTCTCGTATCCTTCCCTAATGCAAAGTTGGGTACCGAGTACTCATTCTCAGTACAGATCGACGACAAGCAGTACGCTTCAATATATAATGAGGGCGCTGCAGGTCTTGATTTCTCCGTGCTGATTGTGGAATGGATCGATGTCGTCAATCCTGTGACCAAGAATCCTGCAGTAGTAACGTTCAACCTTGGCTGGTGGGGTACCGTCGTCGAGGCTAAACTCAAGTACTATGAGGTGGACGGTGTCCGTACCTGCGAGACCTACGATGAGAAGGTCATTGTCGGTAACTCGGATGCTCCTACCGGCAGCCTTGGTTTCTGGGGTGGTGGAGCAGACAACCACCTGCATTTCACCTGGTTCCTTAACAAGGTGACCGAGATAGATGGTGAGGCCTATAATGCAATCGATGTCCCTAAGCAGTATCTGGGATTCGACTATGACGACTGGCTTCCAAAGCCTATCGGTCAGGCAGGCAATCCTATCTTCGCCTATGACTGGTTCCACTTCCTGATTACCGATGGTGGTTATCCGGGTGGATGGCCTGACTGGGAGGGCTTCCTCGAGAGGAATCCTGGAGTCTATGACCGTTCCTATTATGACGGCAACGGCGGCTTTATGCTGAACCTGAGGTACTATATCCCTGGACTCGGCGGCTGGACTCCTGATACCTTCGATACTGTCGGTATCGT
>JAGDBQ010000086.1 GCA_017958985.1 Bacteroidales bacterium | reverse complement strand
TCAAGACTATCATCCTGGCTGTCGCAGCCATTGCAGCGTCAGTCGCTTGTTCACAGAAGGCCCCGAAGACCACTCTCTCCGGATCATACGGACTCGATTCACCGAAGTCAGTCTACATCTCTCTTCCTGAACTCGGAATCGACACTACCGTCGCCATCATCGACAAGCAGTTTACAATCGACCTTCCTGTGAATACTGCCCAGAGCGGTCTTATCAGGGTCGGCAGGGAGAAGGTGAACTTCATTCCTGACGGAACACCTATGACCCTTGTCTTCAATGCGGACCATACCATCGCCCTTATCTCCCAGGATCCTGCAAACTCCATCCAGGAGAGGCTCAACCAGTACGAGAAGAGTATCAAGGAGTTCGAGACTGCAGCCAAGGCTCAGCTCGATTCCCTCGGAGAGGGTGCGACCGCCGAGGCTAAGGAGAAGATCATCGATGAGTACCAGGCTGCCGTCAGCGAGGTCAGCCGCAAGGTATTCGATGAGAACAAGGACAACGCCGTAGCTATCTACGCCCTTGACAATTTGCAGTTTGACGTTCCTGTCACAGAGATCGACAATATGCTCAAGTCCCTTGATACGACAGTTTCGAACCGCAAGAGCCTAGCAGCATTGAAGAAGGCTGTCGGCGCCCAGCTCGCAACTGCCGAAGGCCAGAAATTCACTGACTTCGAAGTCGGATCACAGAAGTTCTCCGACTATGTCGGCAACGGCAAGTATGTCCTCGTGGACTTCTGGGCTTCCTGGTGCGGCCCTTGCAAGGAAGAGCTTCCTAACATCAAGAAGGTTTACAACAAGTACAACGGAGAAGATTTCGACGTCCTGAGCGTTGCTGTCTGGGATAAGGCTACCGCATCCGTCTCTGCCGCAAAGGCTCTCGGAATTACCTGGAAGCAGATCATCGACGCCCAGCGCATCCCTACCGACATCTACGGCATCCAGGGTATCCCTCACATTATGCTCGTCGGTCCTGACGGAACCATCCTCAAGAGGGATCTCCGCGGAGCTGACATCGAGGCCGAAGTCGCCAAGTACGTCAAAGCCAAGAGGTAGTTTTGGCAGGAAAGGATCTTACAGTCAGGGAAAAAATCGCCCTGTTTCCACATTCCCCGGGGGTCTATCGTTACTACGATGCCTCGGGGAAGGTGATTTATGTGGGTAAGGCAAAGGACCTTCACAAGCGTGTAGCACAGTATTTCGTGCCTCCGGAAAGGCTGAACGTGAAGACCAGGCTGCTCGTTTCCAAGATTGCCGACGCCCAGTTCTCCGTTGTAGATACGGAGGCTGATGCGTTGCTTCTGGAAAACAACCTCATCAAGCAGTACAAGCCGCACTACAACATCCTGCTGAAAGATTCCAAGACATATCCCTGGATAGTCGTCACGAACGAGGAATTCCCCAGGGTGTTCCTTACCAGGCGTGTAGACAGGAAGACGGGCACTTATTTCGGGCCGTACAGTTCTGTCACGCACGCCAATTACCTGCTGGAATTCTTCCGCAGGAACTATCCCCTGCGCTCCTGCAAGCTCAAGATTACCGGAGAAGCCATACTCCGTAAGAAATTCCGTCCGTGCCTGGACTTCCATCTGGGCCGCTGCAAGGGATGCTGCGTGGGAGCCATCAGTATCGAAGAATACCAGTCTTACATCTCCGAGATCGTAAGGCTCCTCAAAGGGGGAGTCAACGAGATCATCCGGGAATATGAAGGGGCGATGAAGTCTGCGGCTGCAGAGCTTCGCTTCGAAGACGCCCAGATATTCAAGGAGAAGGCCGAAGCTCTGAAGAAGCATTATTCCAAGTCTATAATATCTTCTGCTTCAGATGCTTCCTGCGATGTTTTCAGCCTTGTCTTCGATGGTTCGGAAGCTTTCGGCAACTTCCTCAGGGTCAGGGGAGGTGCTGTCGTCCAATCCTTGAACCTCGGCTTCAAGATGAATATTGAGGAAGACCAGGCTGCGGTCCTCAGCGAATTCATCGCCGAGATCGAGTCCAAATTCGGGGAACTGGCCAAGGAAGTCATAGTCCCGTTCCTTCCGGACGTGGAGATGGAGGGTGTGGAATTCAGGATACCTCAGCGCGGAGACAAGCTTTCGCTCTTGGAACTGAGTGCGAAGAATGCCCGGGAATATCATTTCAATTCCCTCAAGCAGCGGGAGCGTACTGATCCTGACGAATACCGCAACCTCGTTCTGGAGGATCTGAGGAAATCTTTGAATATGAAGGAGTTGCCTACTCATATAGAATGCTTCGACAACTCCAACATCCAGGGGACCAATCCGGTCGCTTCTTGCGTGGTATTCCGTGACGGGGTTCCCTCGAAGAAAGACTATCGCAAATTCAAGATAAAGACCGTCATCGGGGCGAACGACTTCGCTTCGATGAAGGAAGTCGTAAACCGCCGGTATTCCAGGATGCTGGCCGAAAACCCCGGGGACCTGCCGCAGCTGGTAGTCATCGACGGTGGCGAAGGGCAGCTGGAATTCGCCCGCCAGGCTCTCTCGGAGCTTGGTATCCTGGACAGGCTTACCTTGGTCGGACTGGCCAAGAGGATGGAACTCGTCATCAGGATAGACGATCCTTATCCTCTTTTCCTGGACAGGAACTCACACGCGCTCAAGGTCCTGATGCAGATTCGTGACGAAGCTCACAGGTTCGGAATCACCTTCCACCGAAACTTGAGAAGCAAGGCTCAGATACAGAGCGCCTTGCGTGAGATAAAGGGGGTCGGGGAACAGACGGAGCAGCGACTTCTCATGCATTACGGTTCCGTTGCGCGGATAGCGTCTGCGTCACTTGAGGATTTGTCGAAGCTGGTTTCTCCGTCCCTTGCCAGGACCATCCTCGACACATTGAATCCCAAGCTGCCGCTTGAGTAATCATCTCCGGCTTGAAATCGTCATGCCCGGCTTGTTCGGGAATCCCCGTCCAACAACAAGCACTAAGATCTCATCTGGTCACCAGTAGCCTTCGGGCTGACGTCGGTGAAGGGCGGTGCTTTCCGCCTCAGTTGCTGAACGGCTGACTCCTCCTTTTTGGCCGGCCTCTTCGAAGCCGTCCAACGGTCGTCAGACACACGCCGTTCTGCTGCTTCGCAGCACCGCCGCCCTCGGCGGGCACCGCTATTCCTTCGCCTCCTATTCGCCCGGAGGCTACTGGCAACCAAATATCATTCAGGCTTCGAATCTGATTAGAGTCTCCGCCTTTGGTTATTTCGTACGATTTAGGCTGTTGGTAACTGCAGGGCACGGTGATGTCCATATTTTTGCGTCAGTTGCTGCAACACCTGGCGCTTGCTGCTTCGCAGCCCTGTACGGGTAAATGCGCCCTAACGTTGCAGCCAACTGCCGTCTACCGTCCGTCATCCCCTACTTGACCTTTGGGGCGTATCCCCGACTCAGGACGATACAATCTGGCTGGTACGGAAAGACTTTATAATCAACGAGATGAACGAACAGATGGTGGCGATTTTGGCACCATCTGATATAGGAAATCACTAATAATCAAACAGTTCCGTACCAGGCACGCCATCCCTTCGTAGCTCCATCCCATTGTGACACCACCCAGTAGTGGCACCACCACTTCGTGGCATCATCTTGTCGTGAAGAAATGATATTCTTTCGAACGGCAAAAGCTAGAAGTCACAGTGCAGGAATCTATTGATGCTATCCCTTGGGGCGCGTGTCCTTTCACTTAACAATTTGTATAGCCTTCCGACTTCTTTCCTCGGCAGGGACTCGAAATTAAGTTTCTGGTCCGTGTAACCATATTTCATAACAGTACCGAGCATCTTCCGGTAGACAGAATGATCTCCATAGTCGTCTTCCAGTTCGAATTCAGCCCCGGCATTTGAGTCGACAGCAATCAGCATCCTGCTAAAAGAACCATATAACTCTTCCAAAGATTCCTTGGAGAGGAAATAATAATTTGAAAGAATATAATCGATCATCTGCAGGTGCTCCTTTTGATTCAGATATTCGAATATATCCCTTAGCGTAGCGTATGAAAGGTACTGTCCTTTGGCGTGGAAATAGTCTACTTTCTTAAGTGCAACTCTCATCTTATTCCGGCAAGTTTCTTTTTTAAGCGGCTCAGAATAAGGGTTTTTGTTATTGTGATATGCGTATAGGCTCCATCGATATTCACGAGCCGCCCTGGACAGTTTTGCAGCCACAGGGTTGTTGAATACATAAGCAACACAACCCATGATGACCTTTGCCGTTCTTTTCAATGAACATCCGAATGGCTTCTGGAATACCGTGCCCTTCCTGCCGTATTCATTGTTGTACTCTTTGACAAAGATTATCGCCAAGCGCTGTATGAACCGGCGTAAATCGTTCAGGCTTATATTCTTGATGAGGAAATGAATATGATTGAACATCGGGCAGAATGCCATCACTTTCACTCCGCCTTCCTTAGCAAGTACGCTGACGATTGTTATAAGTACGATAAAATCTTCAGAACGATAGAATATGCCGTTCCCTCGCCGGCCTTTGATGTAAGCATGTCTTGCTTCCATGGTCTTTCATAGTTTGTTATTACAAAAATGGGTAAAAGCAGGGAATCCAGCAATAGTTAGGTTGTCGAAAAAAGATTCGGCTTTTTTGGGGGGCTGGTATGGAAAGTGTTGATAGTTAGTACAATAAGCAATTAGATGGTGTCGATCTCGGCACCATCTGAAATAGAAAATCATTAATAATCAAATATTTCCGTACCAGGCCCAAAAAGGTTTATTTCAAGACCGGTGCGCACTGGACTCCCAGCCGCTTGAGTGCGTTGACGAACTCCGTGGTGACGGCCACCTTGAATTTGGTAGAGTGGAACTCGATGTTGTATTTCGTACCCGGGTCGTAAAGGTACATCTTCAGCGGGATGGAGCCTTTGTTCGCCTGAACGACAGACACCAGTTCCTTTCGGAATTCTTGTGTCAGCTGAGGAGTCTGAAGGTTGATCGAGAAGGCGGACAGGAGAGAGTCGGCCACATTCCCCAATAAGGTTATCTTCTTGAGTTTGAATGCAAAAGGAGAGGTCTTCCCCTGGGCGGCATCTTCCGGTTTTACAAAGAACTTGTAGTCTATCTCCCCTTCCAGGAACAGTCCAGCGTGAGGAACCAGATAGCTCAGGAAGTTCTCGTGGTCCTTCCCGAACAGGGAGAGTTCGTAGGAACCGCTGTAGTCTTCCAATGTGGTCCGGGAATATGGTTTCCCGTTCTTGGTCATCAAGGTTTTGACCTCTGTCACAAGTCCCGCCACGGCCACCTTCATCTTCTTTTTCTTCCTCTCACATTCCGCCACCAGTTCGTTCAGGGCGGTAAGCTCGCAAGTGGTGAGATGTTCCATCTCGAAGGAATACTTGTCGAGAGGGTGGGAAGAAATATACATTCCTACGAATTCCTTCTCTTTCTGGAGGAAGGCAAGAGGGTCCCTCTCTCCTACCAGTTCCGGCATCTCCGGCCTGACCGGCTTGAGCTCTTCGACTTCCCCGAACAGTGATGCAGCCGAGTTCGTGCTGTCCTGGCTGTAGAGGGTAGCATAGCGTGCCAGCTCGTCTATGAACATATTCCCGTTCTTGCAGAGGAGGAAGAACTGGGCCCTGTTGCAGCCGAACGAGTCGAAAGCTCCGGAATACGCCAGGCATTCCAGGGCCTTCCTGTTGACTATGCCGTCCATTCTCTCTACAAAGTCGTAAACGTCCTTGTATGGGCCGTTCTCTTCCCTGTTGGAGATGATGGCTTCAGCCACGTTCGAGCCGAAGCCCCTTATTCCCTTAAGTCCGAAACGGATATTCCCTTCCTTGTTCACCGTGAAGTGCGAATACGACTCGTTGACATCAGGGTTGAGCACCTGGATCTTGTGTGCCTTGCAGTCGCTCAGGATCTTCTTGATTTCCGGCATGTTGTCCAGGTTGCAGGACAGGTTGGCGGCGAAGAATTCGGCAGGATAATGGCACTTCAGCCAGCCTGTCTGGTAGGATACCCAGGCATAGCAGGTCGCGTGGGACTTGTTGAAAGCGTACTGGGCGAACTTTTCCCAGTCTTTCCAGATTTTGTCCAGGGTCTTTTCCGGGTGACCGTTCTTCAAACCTCCGGACAAGAACTTGTCCTTCAGTTCGTTCAGGGTGTCGATCTGCTTCTTGCCCATCGCCTTGCGGAGCTTGTCGGCCTCGCCTTTCGTGAATCCGGCCAGCTTCTGGGACAGAAGCATCACCTGCTCCTGGTAGACCGTCACACCGTACGTATCCTGGAGATACTCCTCCATATCCGGAAGGTCGTATTCGATCGGCTTGAGCCCGAGTTTCCTGTCGACGAAATCGGGGATGTAGTCCATAGGTCCCGGACGGTACAGGGCGTTCATAGCGATCAGGTCCTCGAAGCGCTCGGGATGCAGTCTTTGCAGCCATTGCTTCATTCCGGGCGATTCAAACTGGAATACGCTGTCGGTGTCTCCACGGCTGTAAAGGCCGTAAGTCTGCGCATCGTCTATGGGGATAGCTTCAATGTCTATGTCGATTCCGTGCCGGAGCTTGATGTTGTCCAGGCAGGAATGGATGATCGACAAGGTGTTGAGGCCCAGGAAGTCCATCTTCAGCATTCCAACATCCTCGATGTAATGACCGTCGTACTGGGACGTCCAGACATATTCCTTGGTGTCCTTGTCCTGCGAGAGGCAGATCGGGATGTGTTCCGTCAGGTTGCTGCGGCCGATGATGGTAGCGCAGGCGTGCATTCCGACCTGGCGGATGCTGCCCTCCATCGCCTGGGCATATTTCAGAACCTCCTTTACCTGGTCGGTTCCGTTTTCAAGCTCGTTCTTCAGTTCGGGAACCAGACGGTAGCAGTTCTTGAGGGTGATCTTAGCGTCCACCTCCTCCATTCCGCTCTGGAACCATTTCCTGACCGTGACCTTCTGCCCTTCGTGCTCAGGATCATCTATTTCCACATCCTTCTCGTATGCCTTGAATCCGTTCTTCAGCTCATCCAGTTTCGGATTGAACGGATATTCCTTCAGTACTTTTTCCTTCAGTCTGTCCGGTACGAGGGAGGAGAGCCTGTTGGATTCGTCCAGCGGGAGGTCGTGGATGCGGGCGACGTCCTTGATGGCACCTTTCGCCTGCATCGTTCCGAAAGTTATGACCCTGGAAACGTGGTCCTTCCCGTAGGTATCTTCCACGTATTTATGGGCGAGGCCGAGGTCTTCGAAGTCCACGTCTATATCAGGCATCGAGATACGGTCCGGGTTGAGGAAACGCTCGAACAGGAGTTGGTAACGTATCGGGTCCAGGTTGGTGATTCCGAGACAGTAGGCGACTACCGAACCGGCAGCGGAGCCACGCCCCGGCCCGACCAGGCTTCCTTCCTTCCTGCAGGCGGCTATATAGTCCTGCACGATGAGGAAGTAATCCGGGAAGCCCATCCTGCAGATGGTCTTGAGCTCGAATTCGATCCTTTCTTTCTGCTCTTCGGTCAGCTCGTCTCCGTAGCGCTTCCTGGCACCTTCGTAGGTAAGGTGGCAGAGGTAGGCCACGGACTTGCAGAACTCATCTCCGCGATAATTGCCCTTCTTGTCGTTCCGGCCTTCTTCGATTATGTCCGAATATTTAGCAAGCTGGTTGTCGATGTCGGCGAGGAAGCTGTTGTCTATCTGGAACTTAGGCAGGACGTAGTCCTGGTCGATCTTGTATTCCTCGATCTTCGAAGCTACCTCGAGCGTGTTGGAGATAACTTCCGGATGGTCCGGGAACAAGGCCGCCATCTCTTCCTCGCTCTTGAGATATTCCTGCTGCGTGTAATGGAGCCTGTCGGTTTCGAATATCTTCTTGCCGGTGTTCAGGCAGATGAGGTGGTCGTGGACAGGGCCGTCCTCCTTGTTGACGAAATGCACGTCGTTGGTGGCCACTACCTTGATACCCATCTCCCCGGCGAGGCGGAATATCACCTCGTTGCACTTCTTCTGTTCCTCGTAAACGTCCTGAGAAAGCCCGGGGACCTGGGTCTTGTGGAGCATCACCTCGAGGTAATAGTCTTCCCCGAACAGGTTCCTGTGCCATTTGATGGCTTCCCTGGCAGCATCTATGTTTCCGGCTGATATATACTTGGGAATCTCTCCCGCCAGGCAGGCGGAACAGCATACCAGACCTTCGTGGTACTTTTCCAGTATTTCGTGGCTTACCCTCGGCCTGTAGTAGAAGCCCTCTATGAAGCCGGTCGAAACGATCTTCATCAGGTTCCTGTAGCCATCGAAGTTCTTGGCCAGCAGGATAAGGTGGTAGTACTTGTCGTGCTTCGTGTCCTTGATCTTGTGGTCGAAATGGCGGGTCACATACACTTCGCAGCCGATGATAGGCTTTACCTTGTGTTTCCCGGCGTACTTGAAGAACTCTTTCACGCCGTACATATTGCCGTGGTCGGTGATGGCCAGTGCCGGCATACCCATCTCTTCAGCCCGGTCGAACAAGGTCGCTATCGACGAAAGGCCGTCGAGTATGGAATATTGTGTATGGACGTGCAGGTGTACGAAAGCCATGACAGGAGGGTTGTTCTTTTCCACAAATATACCCAAAAAGGCAGTGCTCTCAAAGGGAAAGTTATCAACAAACGGTATTTTTTATGTATATTCGTGAGAGTCAACACTGAACAGATATGAAGCACCTGACAACCCTCCTGAGCGTCGCCATATTCATTGCGACCCTCCTTCCGTCAAACGCCCAGAATGTTATTTCCCTCGATGGCAAGTGGGACCTTGAATACTGGGAGCAGAGAGACACAGCTGTCACGGATCCTGCAAAGGCGGCCGGACTGCCGAAGTCAAAGGTTTCCGCATCCGTTCCGGGCAACGTGGAACTCGACTTGATGGCAGCCGGGCTCGTAAAGGATCCTGAAATCGGCAACAACATATACGAGCTCCGCAAGTGGGAGGGATACCAGTGGATGTACAGCCGCCATTTCGATGTCCCTGCGCTGAAGGACGGCCAGAGGCTGGTGCTGGATTTCGAAGGGATAGACTGCATAGCGGATGTCTGGCTGAACGGCAAGCACCTTGGCCACACTGAAAACGCTATGATTTCCCATTGTTTCGACATCACGGGCAAGGCCCGGACCGGAGACAACCTGGTGCAGGTGATAATCAGTTCCGCGGTCCAGGAAGCCCAGAAGCATATGATCGGGATAGCCAGTTTCCGCCATTACACCGAATCGGTGTGGATCCGGAAGCCGCGTCACTGCTACGGATGGGACATCATGCCGAGGCTGGTCAGCGCCGGCCTTTGGAGGAGCGTCAACCTGATCGTGAAGGATCCGGTAAGCCTGACGGACGTGCATTGGATGACGGTAGATACCGATCCGGCAACCGGCCACGCCGAGATATTCGTGGACCTGCAGGCGAAATATCCGGTCACGATGGTGGACAAGATCACGGTGGACATATCCCTGTCCAAGGACGGGAAGGAAGTCTATCACAACCGGCGGCTCCTTCCGACCTTCGCCTGGAGGACCGAGTTCTCCATCGAAGGAGCCGAGCTCTGGTGGCCAAAGGGATATGGCGACCCTGCCCTCTACGATGGCACCGTTACCCTTCTGGATGACAGCGGCAAGGTGCTCGCCAAGGACACCAGGAAGGTGGGACTCAGGACGGTGCGTCTGGAAATGACCGACATCAACAGGGACACTTCCGGAAGGTTCTGCTTCTACGTCAACGGGGAGAAGATATTCGCCCGCGGGACGAACTGGGTGCCGCTCGACGGCTTCCACAGCCGCGACTGGAAATGGGTGGACAGCACCATCGATATGGTGGTGGACCTCAACTGCAATATGATACGCTGCTGGGGCGGCAATGTCTATGAAGACGAGCCGTTCTACGACAGGTGCGACCGAGAGGGCATAATGATCTGGCAGGATTTCTCAATGGCCGGCATCATATACCCGCAGAGCGAAGAATTCACTTCGAAGATCAGGGACGAGATTACCCAGGTGGTGCTGAAATTCCGCAGCCATCCGAGCATCGCAATCTGGTCCGGCAATAACGAGAATGACAACTCCCTCCTCTGGATGCTGCCGAAGTTCCGCGTGGATCCGAACCGGGACGTCATCAGCCGCAAGGTAATCCCTGAGATCCTTTATGAATATGACCCTACGCGTCCTTACCTTCCGAGTTCGCCATATTTCAGCGAGGAGGCTTACAAGGCCGGATGCCAGAAGGAGGATATTCCTGAGAACCATCTCTGGGGTCCTCGCGGGTATTACAAGGATCCGTATTACAAGGATGCCAGGACCATATTCGTAAGTGAGATAGGGTATCACGGATGTCCGAACAAGGAGTCCATCGACAAGATGTTCACCAAGGATTGCCGCTACCCTTGGAAAGAGGACGGGGACTGGAACGAGGAATGGCTGACCAAGTCCGTTCGGCCGCTTCCTTACTTCATCGAGTTCGTGGGAAGGAATGATCTGATGACCAACCAGATACGCCTGCTTTTCGGGTTCCGGCCGAAGACACTGGAGGATTTCATCGG
>JAGDBQ010000085.1 GCA_017958985.1 Bacteroidales bacterium | reverse complement strand
GTGAAGTCGTGCACGTTGCCGTCCAGGTCCATATATGCGATAGGCATTATGGCCGTGTAGGAATTGCCGTCGTAAATGTCGCCTCCCGTCGGGGTGTTGGAGGATTCGCTGACGGTGAAAGCGTAGGCCTGTCCGTTGTATTCCGAAAGGTTCTGCATCCTCCTCAGTAGGGCGGCTTCGAGCCTGCAGGTGACGACCAGCCTGGCCTGAGGGATATGGGTGATGGAGGTCAAGTTTGCGTCCACGGATCTGTTCTTCCTGCCGTTGATGACCGAATTGCCTCCGGCGTAAATTCCGACGTACTGGTAGGACCTGTTAGGCAGGGAAGTATGCGACCATCCGGAGTTGTAATAGGCGTTCGGAGTGTCATCGACATATTCGGTGCTGCCGTAGGAGGCGTCCAGGCGCATCCTGGTGCGTATGGCTTTGATTTCCGGGAAGTCGGCAGTGACCTCGAAGCCGTAGCGCTTGACATCACCGCCGTTGCTCTGCTTGCGTGAAGCCGCGAACGAGCGGTCCACCGCCTTGATGGCTGCAGGAGTCCAGTATTCGTCTCCGGAATTCCTGAGCCATACCTGTCCGGTCTGGGAATCCAGGGTGATGGATGGGTTGGAGGACAGGCTGAATCCGGCAGGAAGCTGCATCAGGCTGTACTGGAAAGGAGTGTAGATATTGGTGAACTCGTAAGGGTTCCTGGTGATGTTGCGGAAGCCTACTATGCTGAGCTTGAAGTCCTTGAAATCCAGGTCGATGCCTATTTCGGAATTGGAGTTCCGCTGCCATTGCAGTTCCGGGTTGAAAGTCATCGTGAACGGCTGCGTGTAATAGATGTAGGTAGCGTCTCCGGTGTTGCCGTAGGAATATCCGAAAGTCTGTATGTCACGGTATTCCTGTTTCGGGAAGAGGATGTAGAAGGACGGCAGTTTCTGCGTGATTCCCCATCCTCCCCTTACCGAGAGGAAATCGGTCAGGCTCCATCTGGCATTCAGACGTGGGGACAGGGTGCGGAGGTTGTCATATTCGGAGCCCTTGATGAATATGTTCTCGAAACGGAGGCCGGCACTGAGGTTCAGGGAGGTCCCGCCCAGCGGGAAGGTGAGGTTGTCCTCGGCATAGGCGGCCACGTTGTGCATATAAGGGTATTCCGAATATGGCCTCGGCCTGTAGCCGTGGGCGGCAAGGGCCGGGTCGATATAGTATTCACCCTCTCCCACGTTTCCGTCGGCTTTCCAGGTAAGACCAGCCTTGAGGATGCTCTTGGCTTTCCCGAAATGCTTCAGCCAGTTGTAGTGGAGTCCTGCGGAATAGTCGAGTTCCCTGGAGTCGGTTATCTGGTCGGAATAGAATGTCAGCGGGAGGGCGTCGGCTATGCTGTAGCCCGTTTCTTCGTAATGTACCGAGGGCTGGGATGAAGCATAGGAATTGTATGCGTGGATGTGCTGCCTCTGGTCGTGGTAATAAACGGAACCTTCCAGCCTCAGGTTGGTGATCCAGCCTTTGTTGAGCAGCCACGTGAGCTTGAAGTGAGGGGTCAGGATATTGTCCCTCTCCTTGGTGAACTCGTTGGAGAACAGGTCGGGGTCGTTCTCGCTGTTCATTCCTCCGATGTTGCCGGTGATTCCGGCCTCCAGCCGCAGTATCTTGTTGAAGGTGTTGCTGTAGTCGAACGTGAATCCCCTTCGGGTGTAGGAAGTGTAAGGGGAGGTGAGCTTGCGGGTGGCATTGGCATATTCTCCACTGATATTGAGGACGCCCCTGCTTCCGCCCAGGTCGATTCCCTTTGCTGCAGAGGCCTCGTACGTGCGCGGATTGACGGAGAAGGTCACGCTCAGGGGCGAGCGGCCTTTCTTGGTGATCACCCGGACCATACCGCTGTTGAGGTCACCGTATTCGGCGGAAGGGACACCCGTGATCACTTCCACCGATTCTATGTTGTCCACCGACACGCCCCTCGTGCCTGCTCCGGACATTCCGGAAAGGTTGGCATTGTCTCCCATACGTACTCCGTCGATTTCGATGGCGGTACCGAAGGCTGCGTTTCCGGCCGTGGAGCCGCCTGAGCGGAGCGCCAGGGCGTTTTCGGTAGTCAGGTCGGGGTTGATCGTCTTACCTCCCGGGAGGAGTGCGGTTATATTGGTCATACTGGACATCTGGAGGTGGTCCAGCGCGTTTCGCCCTATCTTCTGGGTGGTATTGATGTTGTCCTTGGATTTCTCTGCCGTCACCACCACCTCGTCGAGGGCCAGGGAGCTGACACTGATCTTGATTTCCAGGTCCAGGATGTCCTTGGAAAGGCTTATCTCCCGGTTGTCATCCACATAACCAAGGCAGGAAACATTGAGCGGATAGCTGCCGGGCTGGATGTTTTCCATCGAGAACTTGCCATCAGGGTCCGTCACCGCCCACAGATAGTTATCGTCGAGCTTTACGACGGCACCTGCCACGGGCTCTCCGCTGCCGGCGTCCAGCACCTTGCCTTTCAATTTGACGGGGCCGGCTGCCAGCAGGCCCGGGCAGGATGATACAAGCAAGGCCAGGAACAATATGATTCTGACTTTCCTCATAAGGAATATATTAATCTTAACAAATATATGAAAAAAGGATGATTTGCTATATTTGCACCTGCAACAATTGATTCTATTTATAACCGATGACGATGTCTCCTGAAAGGGAAAGGAAATTCAACCTTGCCTTCAACATATTCCTGCTGGCAGGAATGCTTGTGGCGCTTACGATCACCACGGTGTTCAAGCTCCAGCAGCCGGGAGCCCGGTCCTTCATGCTTCTGCTGGCTGCTTTCGGAGCGATGATGGGGATAGTCAACACCGTTCTTTCAGCCAACGGGCACATCCTGACGTTCGTGTTCGGGTTCATCGACGTGCTGGTCGCTACGGTGGTGTGTTTCGAAAACGGGATAATGGGCAATTTCGCCTTGCACGCTTTCTATTTCCTTCCGATGCAGTTCATCGGTTTCTGGCAATGGCGCAAGAGGGGAGCGTCTCTCGGTTCGGATGGTGAAGGTTCCTCCAGGGTGAGGCCCCGTAGGCTTGATCCGAAGCACTGGATTTGGCTGGCAGCCGGCATTGCGGCAGGGATCGCCGTGCTGTTCTGTATCCTGTATTACGTGGACAAAGCCCAGTTGGCGGCAGGAAGGATCGATGTGATCAACAAGCCGAAGATCCTCCTCGATGCAACGGTCATGACGTTGAACATAGCAGGGCAGGTGCTTATGAGTTTCGCCTTCATGGAGCAATGGTATGTCTGGATACTCGTGAACATATCTTCTATTTCCCTCTGGGCCGTCGCGCTATCGTCCGGTACGGGTTCCGGAAATGCCGCCGTGATGCTCGTGAAGTACATCTTCTACCTGCTGAATTCGCTGAACGGCCTGAGGATATGGCTGAATCTGAGCAGGAAGCCTTATTTGGAAAATTGATGTTTTTTTATTTACTTTGCCGAGCTATTTGTGGTATGGTATGTGCAATGTCGTGCCACGAGTACTCAGAATTGAACGCAACATTAAATTAACTTATTATGATTGAAGAAGAAATCGTAAAGCAGGTCAAAGCGATTATCGTTGACAAGCTTGGCGTCGAGGAGTCCGAGGTGACAGAGACTGCCAATTTCACAAATGATCTTGGAGCAGATTCACTCGACACTGTCGAGCTTCTTATGGAGTTCGAGAGAGTGTTCGGAATCAAGATTCCTGATGAGGAGACCAGCACCATTGCAACCGTAAAGGATGCGATCGACAAGGTTAAGGAAAAACTCGCCGGCAAGGAGGAAGCATAATCCCTTGATATTTAAAAATCAGCCTCGGGCCATATGGTCCGAGGCTTCTTCTTTTTATTAAACAGTTATTCTTTATTTTTATTCTTTAGGTAGTGCGAATGTTATCTTGAGCTTGGGCTTCCTTTCCGTGGATGCCGGGCCGCGCAGGTAGCAGTTGTAGTAGCGGTCCTTGTCCAGCTCGGAAGTGGAAGTAGTGGTCGATGCGTTGGCACCGGCGTACTGGGCCATCAGCATATAGTTGTAGTAGTTGCTGTAGGAATTGCCGTAATATCCTCCTCCATAGTATCCGCCGCCGCCGTAATAACCGCCGCCGCCGTAGAGCTGGTTGTAGTAGGAGTAGTAAGCGAGCTGCTGGTAATAGTCGGCTAGCTGGCTGGCGCTGGTATTCGTGGTAGTGGTGGTTTCGGACCACATTATCAGCATCCAGATGTCGAAGTTGGTCAGGTCCTCGCCCGCATCCTTGCGGATGATCTGCTGGACGTGATGAGTGATGTCCGGGGCGTAGTTCGACAGCGACCTGTTGATGTCTCCCTGGTTCTCGTCCGAAGCGCTCGCGTCAGTGAGGCCGGCGAACGAAACTGTGGTGTCGGTCTTGATCTGGACGGTAGGACTGAGCATCAGGGGATACAGATACATTGAATCATAGTCCTCGGGCATATCGAACGGCATCTCGATGGTCGCCTTGGAGATGAGGGCGGTCTTGCCGCTGCCTCCCTTCCTGGCTATCTCCCCTTTGACGATCCTCCATATCTCCTTCGCCGGGATGACGGGCTTGAGCCCGCTGCCGCATTCGACC
>JAGDBQ010000084.1 GCA_017958985.1 Bacteroidales bacterium | reverse complement strand
TTCTTTCCGATGACACCCATCGCCCAGATCATCACCGGTGCGAAGATGATGGTGAAAGCAGTCATCTGCCAGCTGATGAACAGCAGAGCGATGAAGTAGATAAGGATCAGGATGGGGTTCTTGATCAGCATCTCGAGGGAACCTGCCACGGAATTCTCGACTTCCTGGACGTCGCCGCTCATCCTGGCGATGATGTCACCTTTCTTCTCTTCGGAAAAGAATCCCAGGGGCAGGGAAAGGATCTTGTCGTATATCTTCATCCTGAGACTCTTGACGACTCCGGTCCGGATCGGGATCATCACGGCTGACGAGCCGAAATAGCAGGCCGTCTTGAGAAGCGTCATCACGATGAGGAATATGCACAAGGCCAGCAGGACCTTGATTTCACCGAATCTGGCGATATTCGACTCGAGCAGGGCGTATACGTTCTGGATGAACCCGTTCCCCATTTCCCTCAGAGGCTTGTGCCAGACTTCGTTCCAAGGCGTGAATACATATGCCTTGTCGGTCATCCGGAAAAGGATCCTCAGCATCGGGACGATCATCGCGAACGAGAAGATGTTGAAGACCGCCGAGAGGATGTTCAGGACGACAGACCCCCAGAGATATTTCTTGAAAGGCGCTATGTACCGCCTCATCATCATTAAGAATCCTTTCATCGTCAGAGAATTTTGGTCATCCAGTGGAAGATGAGGAATATTCTTTTCTTGAAGATTTCGTAGTTGATAGTCCAGGCTACGTCGTCGGTCTTGTTGGTGCGCATCGTGATTCCTGAGGTGAATACCACGCACATTGCTCCGTTGCGGCTGAATACCCTCTGGTCACCGACTTTCGAATGGAACATCTCCGTGAAGCCTTTGCTGCCGTAATAGTCGAACCCGAGGTCCAGACCGAGTCCCTTGCCTTCGTTGGCCCTGCGCAGGTCGTAGGAATACTGGCCGTCGCTGAGCATTATGAGATAGTCCTTCCTGCCTCTGTGGACAGGAGCCGACGTTCCTCCGAGTATATCCAGGACTACCACGGTATGTACCTTGGCCGGAGTTATGGTCTCGCCGTTGACCGGATCCTTGAACCTGCCCTCCTTGAGCGCGCTCCAGAAGGCTTCGGCTCCGGCGGAGTTCTTCTCCCTGGCGTCCATCGCTACGAATATGATGTTCCTGCCGTAAATCCTGTCGAGCTCTTTCATCCTGGCGAACATATCGGCCAGGCTCGTCAGAGCCACGACTCCCGAGGCATTGCTGTCGGCACCCGGGAAGAATTTGCCGTCAATGATTCCGAAGCTGTCATAGTGGGCGGTGACTATCGTATACATCTCCTTCAGGCCGGACCGTTTCCCGGGCATGAAGCCTATGATGTTGTGCCCGGTCAGGTTTCCTGCCTTGAAGGACTGGCTCCGGGATCCTCCGATACGCATCAATCCTGCCGAATCGAAACGACGTGCGATCCAGAATGCCGCCTCCGATGCTCCCCGGGTCCCGGTAGCACGTCCGCCGAAGAGGGTATCGGTCAGATACTCGACCTGGTCCTGCAGCTTCTGTTCGCTGATTATCCTTTCGGCGTTCCTTCCGGAAGCGACCATCCTGACCCCTGTATCCTGGGCGAAGAGTTCCCCCACGGCGAAGGTCAGTGTCAAGGATATCAAAATTTTACTGAAAATCGTCTTCAAGGCACGATAAATGTTTATCTTTGCAAACAACAAAAATACGAATTTTACCCCTAATCGGAAAATATATTTATATGAAACGACTGGCTCTGTCCTTTGTCCTCGCGTTCTCCGTCGTGCTGTCCTGTTTCGGCCAGTATGACAAGGACGTCTTTATGTTCAGGGGCAGGGCCGCCCTTGCTGAAGGGAAGTATGCCGAAGCCATAAACAATTTCAACATACTGGCACGTCTGGATACCACCGATTGCTGGGTGTATTTCTACAGGGGTATAGCCAAGTACAATCTCGGTGACCTCCGAGGTGCCCAAGGCGACTTCGATTCCTCCGTCAGAGCCAATCCGGTGTTTACCAACGGGTACCATTTCAGGGCCATAACGCTCAGCCGTTCAGGCAAGTACGATGAGGCTCTGTCGGATCTTCAGAGAGCCCTGGAACTCAGGCCCGGTATGGATGGCTTGTATTACAGCCGAGGTGTCACGTATTTCCTCGCCCAGCAGTTCGACAAGGCCGTGGAGGATTTCGACAGGTATATCAAGAAGGAGCCCAAGGATCCGTCAGCCTATCTGAACAGGGGAGCCACGTACCTTTTCCTCAACGATACAACCAAAGCCCTGTCCGACTACAACAGGGCCATCAAGCTGGACCGTTTCGATCCGGAGGGATACATCAGGCGCGGCAGGGTGTACGCCTTGCAGAAGAATTACAAGGATGCCATCGCGGATATGGACAAGGCCATCCAGCTCGATTCGTCGAACACATTCGCTTATTTCAACCGTGCGTTGATGTACTACGAGCAGTTCGACTACAATTCAGCCATGGCCGACCTCAACCGTGTCCTGAGGGATGAACCCGGAAATGCCCTTACCTTGTATAACCGCAGTCTGATCTCGGCACAGGTGGGTAATTTCGAGGATGCACTGGCGGATATGGACCGTGTCATCAACATCAACCCGGAGAATGTGCTGGCATATTACAACAGGGCCTCGTATTTCGTCCAGATGGGAAGGTGGCTGGATGCGCTGGACGACTATGACAAGGCTATCGAGCTGTATCCGGACTTCGCCAAGGCATACCTGAACAGGTCGTACGTTAAGATAATGCTCGGCCGTACCAGGTCCTCGAAGCAGGACTATGACACTGCCCAGAAGAAGGTGAGGGAGTACCGTGCGAAGAATGCTTCCGATGCCGGGTCCTTCGCCGACACTACCAAGAAATACAGTTCCCTGATAGCCCTGGACGCCGATTTTGCCAAAAAGGATTTCGACAATGAACTTCTTCAGAACAGGGACATCAACATCCGGTTGAAGCCTCTCTACAAGTTCAGCCTGTCAGTGGAACGTGAAAACCGCAATTACGCCCTCCGCCACAGGTATGAGAATCCTCTGATCGACAAGTTCATCTCCGATTCGCCAGTCACGATGGCGATCTCCAACTCCGATTCCCTTGTGCGGCCTGTGTTCGAACACGGTATAGACGCTTCGCTTTACGGTGATTCGTACCTGGCTGCCGGAGATCCGAAGTCCCTCACGGATGCCGACAGGTCCTTCATCCGCGGCTTGTACAGCGTCCAGTCCAAGCAGTTCGCACAGGCTCTGAACCAATTCGACGAGGCGGTCAACGCTTCCTCCCAGGGCAAGTATTCCGAGTATTACAAGGCATTCTACCATATCAACCGGGGAGTCCTGAGGGCGGAAATGATAGATTTCATATCGTCCATAGAGAACAACGTGCAGACACTTACGATGGACGACAAAGGCACCACCCGCGCCCGCGTCAGGGACCAGGTCAGCCGTACATACGACTATTCGGAGGCTATCGAAGATATGCTTGCAGCGGACAGGCTCCTTCCCGGGGTCCCTTATGTATATTTCAACCTGGGCAACCTGTACTGCCTGTCCTCCAAGTTCGTCGAATCCGTCGACAGCTATACCAGGGCAATCAGCCTGTTCCCTTATATGGGTGATGCGTATTATAACCGCGGTCTTGTCCTTATCTACTTGAAGGACAAGGAGAAAGGCTGCATCGACCTGTCCCGTGCAGGGGAGCTCGGAGTAGCCGATGCTTACAGCGTCATATCCAAATACTGTGAGGAGGAGAAACAGTAATGCTCAAGTTCCTCAGTCTCTCAAGCGGCAGCTGCGGTAATTGCTATTACCTGTCAGACGGGAAGTCCGGCATACTCATAGATGCCGGCGTCAGCCTGCGCCGTCTGAAAAGGATCCTGATGGAATACGGCCTCGGCCTGGATTCCTTCCAGGCAATACTCGTCACACACGACCATCTGGACCATATCAGGCATCTCGGATCCTACTGCAAGCATCTCAGGAAACCGGTTTATACTACACACTCTCTCAGGATAGCCTTGCTGAACCATACCTTCACTATGGATTACATAGGCGGATACTGCAGCGAACTCCCTGAAGACACTCCTTTCAGGATCCCACTCGGTGCGGATGTCCCGGAAGGGGAGTGCCCGGTTGTCAGCTGTTTCACCGTGCCTCACGATGCCACCCAGACCGTGGGATACTTCATCGAGTGGGGAGGGCGCAGGTTCTTCCTGATGACCGATGCCGGACGGGTAACGGATGAGGCCCTGTCCCTGGCTGGCCGGGCAGATGCCGTGGTCATCGAATCCAACTATGATCCAGGGATGCTGATCGGCGGACCTTATACCCACGAACTGAAGATGCGGATATGCCAGGGAAACGGACACTTGAGCAACGATGAGTGTTCTTCCGCGATAACGGTCTTCTGGCACCAGGGACTGAAGCATATATTCCTCTGTCACCTCAGCGAGAACAACAATACTCCGGCCCTGGCATTCTCGGCTGCGGCGGACGCTCTCCGTTCCATTCCCGCAGGTGGCGGTCTGTCAGCGAAGGAAGTGACCTGCCTGCAGACTCTTCCGCGCAGCACGCCTTCCGCGATGTATGAACTTTAAATACTTGAAAATCAATATGAAACCGCGATTCCTGATGGCAGTACTCCTATTGGCCGCCTCCCTTCCCCAATCCAAGGCTTCTTCCATTGACTTCAGTAGGACGCTGCGTCTGGATTATATATTCAGCGGAACTGCGGTCGATCAGGAGATATCCCTTTCCGGCCTCTGCTCCATAGAAGGCTGGGCCGGAAGACGGCACCATCTTGACAGCGTTCCCCTCAAGGGAAACGGCCAGGTAGAGGTGAGGATCAAATCCCAGGGCTCAGATGTCTATGACGAGACTGTGTATATGCTCTCGTTCTCCACTCTCTTCCAGGAATGGCAGGCCACGGAGGAGGCTACCAGGGTGAGGAAATCCTTCGAGAACGTATTCCTGGTTCCGATGCCGTCCGTCAGGGCGCAGGTTACAGTAAGGCTCTTCGATTTCTACGGTGCCGAATCCTGCCGTTTCGTCCACGAAGTGGATCCTGACGATATCCTGATACGTCCGGTCGGAAAAGTCCCGCCACCGCATTGCTGGATATGGAAAGGCGGCGAAAGCCTTGACGGTGAAGTGGGGGAGGATGAAAGGATAGACATCGCTATAGTAGCGGAGGGATATTCCGCTACCGAGATGGATCGGTTCCTGGATGATGCCCGGATCGCAATGGAAAGCCTTTTCGCCCACGAGCCTTTCACCTCGCGGAAGGATTGCTTCAACATCGTATGCGTGGAGGTCCCTTCAGCGGACAGCGGAGTCAGCGTTCCCCGGGAAGGAATATGGAAGGATACCGCAGTAGGTTCCCATTTCGACACTTTCTATTCCGACCGTTACCTCACCACCCTCAATCTGTTCAAGCTTCACGACCTGCTGGCTGGAGTCCCGTATGAGCATATCATCATACTCGCAAACACCGATACCTACGGAGGCGGAGGGATATACAACTCATATACCCTCACCACTGCGCATCACAGCGGTTTCAAACCGGTAGTAGTCCACGAATTCGGACATAGTTTCGCCGGTCTTGCCGACGAGTATTACTACGATGACCAGTACAGTCAGTACTACAACGCTGAAACCGAGCCGTGGGAACAGAACATCACCACTATGGTGGATTTCTCCTCGAAGTGGCAGGATATGGTAGGGAAGTCGTATCCACTTACCGTCACTCCGGTCGACTGGAAGGGGAAGGATGAGAATACCGCCCCCGAGGTGCGGATAGGAATCCTCGAAGGCGGTGGATATATGTCCAAAGGAGTCTGGCGCGGCTCTCAGGATTGCCGGATGAAGACCAATACTTATCCTGCTTTCTGCCCGGTATGCCGCAGGGCCATAGACCGGATGATCGATTTCTACACCCGGTAGGAATATCTCACTACTAATACAACTTGGAACTGACGACCGTGCTGACGAAATTCATGCTGACGGTCGGCTCGAAGCGGGCGACTACATTTCCGTTGCGGTCGACCAGGAACTTCGTGAAGTTCCACTTTATGTCGCTCTTGGAAGCGTAATCCGGATCCTGCTTCTTGAGCATCTCGTCCATGAAACTGGCGCTGTCCCCGTTTCCGAAACCCTTGAAGCCCTGCTTTGATTTCAGGAACTTGAACAGAGGACTCTGGTCATCGCCGTTGACATCCACCTTGTCGAACTGCGGGAAGGTGGTGTTGTACTTCTCCGTGCAGAATTCGTGGATGCTGGTGATGCTTCCGGGTGCCTGCTCGCCGAACTGGTTGCAGGGGAAGTCCAGGATTACCAGCCCTTTGTCCTTGAATTTGTCGTACATCTTCTGGAGCTCCTCATACTGAGGTGTGAAGCCGCATTTGGTCGCGGTATTCACGATGAGGAGCACCTTGCCCTTATACTGGGAGAGGGATACGTCGTTGCCTTCCATATCCTTGACCTTGAAATCATATATTCCCTGGGCATTGAGTGAGGCTGCCAGGCAAAGTGCGGCTGCCATTGCAGCCAAAGTCCTGATGAATTTCATATCTTCTTGTTTTACTTATTGTTATGCAAATTTGAGTCCAAAAGGCGTCTCAGGCCGGAGCATATTCTTTCCAAGCCTTCCTGAAGCCGTGCACGTGGACAGGCCAGATTGATCCTCATAAAGCCGTCGAGCCCGTACATCTTGCCCCCGTTGATCCATACCTTGTCCTTGAGGATGAGTTCTTTTTCAATGTCAAGAGCCTGCATCGGCAAGGCCGTTACGTCTATCCAGGCAAGGTAGGTGCCTTCGAGCTTGCTGACTGGAATCTCCGGAAGCTTCCGGGCAAAAGTATCCACCAGAAGGTCATAATTGCCTTTGAGATAGGTGCACAGCTCTTTCAACCAGGGTTCCCCCTCGTTGTACGCAGCCTGGAGCGCAAGGACGCCGAAAGGATTGAGGTCGCAGTGCTCCCATATATTCAATACCTTGTCTATCAGCTTTTTCCACTCTGGGTTGCTGGTGATTATATTGGATATTCCAAGTCCTGCGATGTTGAATGACTTGCTCGGGGAATTCATCGTTATCGTATTCTCCTGGTCGATCTTCGCCATCGGGGTGAAGTGGTATCCCGGCATTTCGAGCTCGCAGTGGATCTCGTCGCTGATTATGACCACGCCGTTCCTGCGGCATATATCTGCGACTTTCCTGAGGTCTTCCTCAGGCCAGACGCGGCCGCAGGGGTTGTGGGGATTGCAGAAGAGGAGGACTTTCGCCATCGGGTCGGCAGTCTTCTTCTCCAGGTCTTCGAAATTGATGTACCAGGTGGCCTGGTCGCCTTCAGTGTCGTAAATCAGCTCGTTGACGGAGAGTTCGCAGCCGCAGTTCCGCGCCGTGGAGAAGAAACAATTGTAGGCGGGGCTCTGGATTATCATCTTCGGAAGTTCTCCGTGCGGACCCCGGCCGAGGTCCTTCCTCTCCACAGCTTCGCCGTTCCCGTCCACCTTGAACCTGGTCAGTGCCGTGACAACGATGGACATCGCCGGCACGATGCCGTCCACGGGAATGTACCAGTCCTTTTCCGTATGCCAGCCGCGTCTGCGTTCCCACCAGTTTATCGCGGACTCGTAGTAGCTGTCGGGAATATGGGTGTAACCGAATACTCCGTGGGCGACTCTCTCCTCAAGCACCTTTAGGATAGGCGGGGCGGCCTTGAAATCCATATCGGCCACCCAGAGAGGAATCACATCTCCATCTATAGGTCCAGCCGGGCTCTCGGCATCCCACTTGACGCAGTTCGTACCGCGCCTGTCCAGCATCTCGTCAAAATCGTAGTGTCCCATATCCTGTTTCGAGTATTCTTCAATATGCTAATATAGTATTTTTTATCCAAATATGATTATCGCACGAATCTTGCTATATTTGTTACCGGCTACTTGTTTATGAATTTAAAACTTATTGATATGAAACGATTTCTGCTCTTACCGGCTATCCTGTTACTGACATTGGCCGGATGCTCGAGCTCCAGGAACGCCGTGTCCCGGTCCGGCAACGATACCGTGTACGATGGGTATTCCCACGTCCCCAATGATGCCAATACCCATTCCATTTCCACTTTGGACGCTGAGAGGAACAAGAACCGTGTCTATAAGTCCATCTATGATATGCTGATTGGCGAAGTCGCAGGAGTCAGGGTGGAAATGACCGGCAGTGATTCCGCCAATATCTACATACGTGGCAGGAATTCCATAAACGGCAGTTCCCAGCCTCTCTTCATCGTGGACGGGTCTGAAGTGAACGACATTTCCTATCTGAATCCCAATGATGTGGAGAGGATAGACGTCCTGAAAGATTCTTCCGCTTCGATGTATGGTGTCCGCGGAGCCAACGGCGTGATCGTGATAACCACGAAGCACGGGAGGTAGTCCCGCAACCCTATCTGTAGATCATTGTCATTACGGTGATGTCGTCGTTCTGGTCGATATCGCCTGTATATGCCTTGATCGTATCCAGAAGTGAGACGGCCAGTTCCTTGGCAGAGCCATCCTTCCCGAATTCCGACGCCCAGGCCAGAAGCCTTTCAGAACCGAAGAGCTCCTTGGCGGAGTTTTCGGCTTCCGTGACTCCATCCGTGTAGAGGACGAGCTTCGTACCCTTGGCGATGTACGTCTCCTGGCTTTCATACCTGAACCCGTATACCAGTCCGCCGGCAAGGTTCGGTTTCTGGTCCAGGAACCGTGCCTTCCCGTCAGGCTCGACCAGCACTACCGGATTGTGCCCGGCGTTGCAGTATGTCATCTTTCCGGTCTCCAGATCCAGGCAGGCCAGGAACAGGGTGACGAATATATCCATCGGATTGTTTTCCGCAAGGGTATTGTTTATCTTGGCCACCGCGTGGTCGGTATCTACAAGTCCGGACACGAAGCGCAGGGCGCTTTTGGTCAATGCCATATGGAGGGCGGCCGGAATGCCCTTGCCGGAAACGTCTCCTACCGCGAAGTATACCTTCCCGTCTTTGATATTGAAGTCGTAGAGATCGCCTCCTACCTGCTTCGCGGGGATGATCCTGGCGAAAATGTCAATGTGGCTGTTGTCAGGGAAATCTTGCTGGAGCATCGCCTCCTGTATCTTGCTGGCGATGGACAGTTCGTTGGCATAACGCTCGTTAGCGGCTGTGGACGCTTTCAGGTTTTCGACATAGTCTTTCAGCGATACCTGCATATTGTCGAAGGAGTCCCTCAGCTCCAGGATCTCGTCGTTGTAGGTGACTTCCGGGAGCCTGGTGTCGAAATTCCCTCCTGCTATCTCCTTGGCAGAAGCCGTCAGTTTCTTGAGCGGTTTGAGCAACCTCTTGACTATCATGCCGCAGAGCAGACTCATCAGCAATATCGAAAACAAGCTGAACGGGAACAGGAACCTGCGCATCTTGATCGTGGTCGCAGCGACTTCCTTGAACTTGTAGAAAACGCATATCGACCACCCGTTGGACAGGGTCCCGTAGCTTACCATAACCCGGTCGGACTCTTTCTTTCCAAGTATCGTAGTGCCATTCTTGCCCTCTACCAGAGCCTTCGAGAGTTCCTGGAATCCCTGGTCTTCCAGCTGGTCTGCCACATCGAATATTGTGACGAGGTCGGCGTTGCTTCCCGTTGCCAGGTCGGCAGCCACGATGGTACCGCTCTTCGTCGTGAGGATAGTCTGTGATTCGCTGTCCAGCTGCAGCGAATCGATGATTTCACTGAGCAGCTTGATCTCTACGTCTGCGGTCACCACACCCAGGGCGTTCCCGTCCAAGCCGGTCAACGGATAGCTGAAAGTCGTCATCAGCTTCTCTCCGCCATCGGTGTCGTGGTATGGCTCGCTCCAGCTCGGTTCAAGGGTGTAGAACGGGCGGAACCAGTCTCTCTCGAAATAATTGTAATCGTCGGTTCCAAGCTGCTTGGAATGGATCCCCGAATCAGAGCGCCAGGAATACGGGCAGAAATATTCCCTGCCCCGTAGGAGGGTATCCCCGATGGCTATGGCCGAACCGGTGATCACTGGGGTTTCCTCCACGAACCTCTGCGTGATCTTGAACAGCTTCGCGTCGTCCCTTATGCTTTCCCTCACCACCCAGGCGATGGCTTCGGTCTTCGCTTCGGTGCTCTTGAGTACCTGTTCTATCTTGGCACAAGATATTTCGAGCATATCGGCAGCCGATTCCTTGGCCTGGCCCATCAAGGCTCTGTTTGTGACGCGGCCGATATAGGCTGTACTGAGGATATAGAGAAGGGCGACTCCTGCGGCTACGTACAAAGCGACCCTGGATGCCAGGGATAGTCTCATCCTTTTCATATCGCCAGCAGGTTTTTACGTATGTATTCCATATGTTTGTCAGGAATGTCGGCCAGGGTGCTGAAATACACCATATAAAGGGCGGCGATGGGCTTCAGGGAATCTTCTACGGCTTCGATGCTTTTCGAGTCGCCGAAATACTCCTTGACGAAAACTTCCCAGAACCGTACTATGTCCTTCTGGCTCGTGTGATAGTTGGGCATATTGAACTCCTCGTCGTTGTTCCGTGCGATGTGGAACAGCATCCCGAGGTCGAAGACTGGATTGCCGAAGCGGAAATCCGCCATATCGATCCAGTAGTCCGACGTCCCGTCAGTGATGATATTGCCGAAATGCAGGTCTCCGTGGAGACAGGTCTGGGCGGCAGGAACCGAACGGACGAACTCGTGCATCTTCTTCTTTTCCTCGTCCGTGAAGTGCTTGTTGATGGAAATCTTCTGGTTGAAGAAATCCTTGACGTTCCCGAATACGGTCGTATCGCAGGGAGTCGAATGAAGTTTCCTGGCGGCTCTTGCGAAGCGGGTGGCGAATTCATCGATCCTTCCGGGCTCATCGGCTATGGAACGTGCGAACGATTTCTTCGGGCTTATGAGCTGGAATTCGACACCCAGCCTTTTCCCGTCGGTCACGATCCGGCCGACGCGGGGAGTGTTGACCCCCATTGCAACAAGTGTCTTGACAACCCTCTGCTCGCGGAACGGGACCTCTTCGGGAATGAAGTCCTTGTACAGTTTAACCATCGTCTTGCCATCCTTGGCGTTATAGCTCTCCGCGGTGTATCCTTCGCCGCTGCGAACGTAGTCTCCAATGTCTATCTGGGATGGTTTCTCTGCGGATATGCCCTTGTAGAATACCTTGTTGATCAGGAATATGAATTCCTTGTATGCATCGGTGTCTGCAAGAGGGGAGAGGCAGCGGGCGAGGGCGCGGAACCGCCATTCGTGCTCGGACTTGTCCTTGACGTGGAACTGGTTCCAGATAGTGTCTCCGGAGATGGCGAAGTCCTTCGCGATGGCTCTCATATTCGAGAGTTTGTCAGCGAGCGCGACTATCTTGGCATCCAGGGTAGCCGCTTCCAGCCTGTTGATGGAATCCTGCTTGCGGTCGTGCCAGCTCTCTTCTGCGGATTTGCCGTTTATGCTGACATCGCTTTCACATTCCACAAGGGAAGCCACCCTTTCTCCGAATTCTTCCTGGATCATCCCTATGGTCACCGGAGTGTCCTCCACGGTGTCGTGAAGGATGGCTGCGGCGAGGATTTCCTGGTCGTCAGTGATTGTGGCGGCTATTTCGGCAGCCTCCATAGGGTGTATGATATAAGGGAAGCCCTTGCCTCTCCTTTCCGTGCCCTGGTGCGCCTTCACTGCGAATATGACGGCCTTGTCGAACAGGCTCGTGTCAAGATGATTGTTGGCCATCGTCAGTTGATATTGAGTTTCTGAAGCTGTGAAAGGATCCTTTCGGCAGCGATGCTGTTGTTGGATGATTCACCGTAGAGTTCGTCGAGTATCCACTTGATACCCATCAATCCGGCACCCTTGGATTTGGCGTGCACCAGGCAGAGGTTCTGGACAGCCACGGTCGAGGAGATGATGTCCAGGTCCGTTCCTCCAATCTGGAAAACGGCCAGCCTGAATGCGTTGTCGGAACACTCCTTCCGGATTTCTTCTATATCGCCCAGGTTCTTGCAGCCAAGCGAAAGGAATACCCGGAGGAAAGGCATCATATTGGCCGGCACTATTTCGGCCTGGTTGATGGCTGCTATCCTCTCATTCAGTTTCTGGAACGGCTCCAGGCTGAGGTAACTCTTGAACGTATCACCGTTGAGAGGAACCTCGGTGAAGTTCCCGCTGGCGACCAGGCCCTGTACTTTCCGCCTGTAGTCGGTAATGTCTTTCCGGATCAGCGAGATCTCGTCGTCGGCAAGTTCCAGCAGTCCGGCCAGCCTGTTCAGGCTCC
>JAGDBQ010000083.1 GCA_017958985.1 Bacteroidales bacterium | reverse complement strand
CTGCCGGAGAAGATGAATACGGCAGCCGCGAACAGGTTGCTGAAGGCAATAGAGGAACCCCCGGAGAAGACCCTCTTCCTTATGATAACCCACGCTCCGGAGAAGGTGATGCAGACCATCTCATCGCGGTGCCAGGCGATAAGGGTCCTGCCTTGCTCCAGGGAGGAGATCCAGGAAGTGCTGGTATCCTCTTTCGGGAAGAGTGTCGAGGAAGCCGCCCAGGCGGCCCTCGTGGCGGGAGGAAGCGTAGGCGTCGCTCTCCAGTACCTGTCCGGCAAGGAGGAATACCAGGAGCAGGTCGGGATATTCCGGAACCTGATGGAAGCTCTCTCTTCCAGGGACCTCACGGCCGCCCTTGCCTGCGGAGAAGAGATGGCTTCGCTGGGTTCAAGGGAAAAACAGAAAGCTTTTTGTAAATTTGCAGGAGAGAGCCTGCGCAAGATATTCCTCCTGCAGCAGGGCCTTCCGCAGATAGCTGGGATATCGTCCGAAGAATCGGATTTCCTCTCTTCCCTGTCGGGCCGGTGCAGGAAGAATTTCCCGAGGCTGGCGCTGTCGTACATCGACCGCGCAGCTATGCTCATCGACAGGAACGTGAACCAGAAAATATTGTTCTGCGACCTTGTCGGCAGGATGTATTTAAGTTTTTGACAACGATGGACTATACTGACAACGAAAGCATAAAGTTCGACTGCAGCCGCGGCTGTACCGTGGCCCAGGACCCTGAAACAGGGGACTTCGACTGCAACTACCGTCAAGGCTGCTGCAAGCTGGAATCATACAACTGGCTTCGCGGAGTCACCCAGGAACAGTACAAGGATCTGTTCGAGGTCCGTTTCAAGAATACCAGGAAGGGAATATACTTCAACACTTCCGGCCAGGGCATCAAGACGGGTGACCTGGTGATCGTGGAGGCGGCCAACGGCCACGACCTTGGGATCGTTACGCTGGAAGGTCCTATCGTGGGCCGTCAGATGAAGTGCAAGGGAGTCGATCCGGACACCACCCAGCTGAAGAAGATCTACCGCAAGGCGAAGCCTCTGGACATAGCCAAGTGGCAGGAGGCCATAGCCCGCGAGCAGGACACTATGATCCAGGCCCGAAGGATAGCAGCCGAACTCGGGCTGGATATGAAGATCGGGGACGTGGAGTTCCAGGGAGACGGCACCAAGGCGATATTCTATTACATCGCCGACGGCAGGGTCGATTTCCGTCAGCTGATAAAGGTATATGCCGAAGAATTCAGGATCCGCATCGAGATGAAACAGATCGGAGCCCGCCAGGAGGCCGGCTTGATCGGAGGCCTTGGAGTATGCGGCCGGGAGCTTTGCTGCGCCAATTACATAACCAACTTCCAGTCGATATCCACTTCCGCCGCCCGCACCCAGGACCTTTCCCTCAATCCTCAGAAACTTGCGGGACAGTGCGGCAAGCTCAAGTGCTGTCTGAACTATGAGGTAGCGAACTACATCGACGCCCAGACCAGGATTCCGAAAGTCACGGAACCGCTCGAGTTCGAAGACGGTCAGGCCTGGCTGGTAAAGACGGACATCCTCCAGGAAATCCTGTATTTCTCCTATGAGAAAGGCTCCCTGAGCAACCTGTATCCACTCAGTGCCGACGAGGTCCGCGACATCCTGGATATGAACGCCAGGGGCGAGAAGCCGGAGTCCCTGAAGAGCGAGCCGGTTCCCGATGGCCCTCAGTTCATCTCGGCCGTAGGCGACGACAGCATCACCAGGTTCGACAAACCGAAGAAGAACAAGAAGAAAAGGTCAGGCAGCAAGAACCGCAAGAACGGAAAGGTCCGCAAGGATGCGTAAGTATATTCTCATAGCCCTTTTCGCGGCCGTGGCGTTCTCCTGCTCCCGGCCCGCTTCCTATGAGCCCTTCGTGAGGAGGGAGAATGCCGAATATGGCGACACATATTCATTCCTCCTGGATATGGCGGATTCCACCGTCTCCTATGGCCTGGATTTCTACACCAGGCTCGAGAGGAAGCCGTTCACTACCTTTCCCAATGACAGTATAGTACTGGCTATCAGGTGGATAGCCCCTTCCGACTCGAACTATGTGGACACCCTGGTAATGTCAGTCCGGCAGGCTGACGGATCCGCGTATTTCACCAAGGATGTGGTCTGTCCCTTCAAGGAGCGCCTCGATCTTCCGGAATACGGAGAATGGCGTCTCAAGGCCCGCGTCCTGAACGAAGCCGGATCGGTCCGTGGCCTGGGAATCATTTTCAAGCGCAACCTATGGGACACGACAAACTGAGGAAATTCGCCGAGAACGAGACCTTCTCCTGCCTGCTCCAGCCGGACCCTTCATCCATACTGGACAAGTCCTCGGCCGACAGGGGTCTCCACCTGAAGGACCATCCGATAAAGGGAAGATGGAATGAAACGATGTTCGCCAGGGAGCAGCCGATAGTGCTGGAACTCGGTTGCGGGAAAGGGGAGTATACCATCGACCTGTCGTCGAGGATCCCCGGCTGCAACTACATAGGAGTGGACATAAAAGGGGCCAGGCTGTGGAAAGGAGCCAAGTTCGCAACTACCCACAATCTCCCGAACGTCGCCTTCCTCCGGACCAGGATAGAATTCATCGAGGCCTATTTCGCACCCGGAGAAGTCTCCGGAATATGGCTTACTTTCTCTGATCCCCAGCTCAAGAGCGAGAACAGCAGGCTGACGAGCCCGGTCTTCCTGGAGCGTTATCGCAAGTTCCTGAAACCCGGCGGAGTCATCCATCTCAAGACGGACAGCCGCTTCCTGTACGAATACTCCAGGGCGGTCGCAGAAGAGAACGGCCTGGGCATACTCGCGGCCACCACGGACCTGTACGGCGAAAGGAGCATAGACAATCCTGCCCTGTATGAAGTCCAGACATTCTACGAGAAGATGTTCCTCTCGCAGGGATACAAGATCACGTATCTGGAGTTCGTGATCGACAAGGATGGAGAATATGTCCACCCTACCTCATTCGACAGCGATTACTGGCGCTCCGTCGAAGGTCCGAGACGCTTCTCGCACCAGATATAGAACTTATCCCCGCGGCGCAGTTTCCTCTCTCCCTTCCAGTCTTCCGGGAAAGATACCGGAATCGAGCAGTACGTTCCCTTCTCCGCTTTCGGAACCGGCTTGAGATCCACCCTGACTTCGGTGGCCTTGCCTTCAAGCACTCCGGTAGTGGCTCCGGTTACAAGGAAGTCGTCGCCGGCTGAGACAGGCTGCGATTCCACCAAAACCTCGGCTACTCCCAGCTTGGAGAACCAGTTCGTCACCTTGCCGCAATAGACTTTGTTCCTTGTGGCGTGGCTTCCGTATCTTTCGCTCCACTCCCCGAGCCGTGCACCTTGGTAGTAACCGTCCCAGAAACCTCTGTTGAACACTTCGGAAAGCTCGGACTCCAGCCGTGCGGCCAGCTCCGGCCCGTAAGTCCCGTCGCATACGGCATCGGCTGCCCTGCGATAGCAGGACACTGTCTTCTTGACATATTCGGCACTCCTGGCCCTGCCTTCGATCTTGAACACCTTGACGCCCGATCCTATGATCCTGTCCAGGAAACCTATGGTGCACAGGTCCTTGGGCGACATTATGTACTTGTTGTCGATTTCCAGGCGGTTGCCCGTCTCAAGGTCCGTCACTTCGTATGCCCGCCTGCAGACCTGGTAGCATTCGCCCCTGTTGGCCGAGGCGCCGTAGGCGTGCAGGCTGAGGTAGCACTTCCCGGAAACGGCCATGCACAGGGCTCCGTGGACGAACATCTCGATCCTGACAGGCTTCCCCCCTGGTCCGGTGATGTTCTCCTTTATGATGGCCTCGTGGATCTGCCTGACTTGGTCGAGGTCGAGTTCCCTTGCCAGCACGATCACGTCTGCGAACCGGGAATAGAACCTGAGCGCCTCGATGTTGGATATGTTCAGCTGAGTGGAGATATGCACTTCCATCCCGATTTGCCTGCAGTAATCTATCGCGGCGATGTCCGAGGCTATGACTGCGTCCACTCCGGCGGCCTTGGCCGCATCCAGGGCTTCCCGCATAGGGGCCAGGTCCTCTCCGTAGAGGACTATGTTCAGGGTGAGATATGACTTGACTCCGGCCTCCCTGCAGATGCGGGTGACTTCCTCAAGGTCTTCCGGGGAAAAGTTGTTGGCGGAGTGCGAGCGCATATTCAGCCTTCCGACTCCGAAATACACTGAGTCCGCGCCTCCTTGGATAGCCGCCCTGAGGCATTCGAAATTGCCTGCGGGAGCCATTATCTCCAGTTCTTTCTTATCCATTGTCTATGATACCACTTCCGGATGGCTATCACCATAAGGCAGCATTTACCCGTACAGGGCTGCGACGCAGCAGGCGACCGCAGGTGCAAGCCATTTATACTAGTGCAAAGATAGCCAAATTCAGATATTTTCGTTATTATTGCATTTGCGATGGACAAGATCCACCGTAACTGATCTTATGAAGCTTGAAATCAATCTTGAATATTTTACATCTCCCGGCGAATCGCTCTGCCTTGTTTGCTCCGGAGGCACCGAATATCCAATGGATTATGTCCTCGGCGGGGTATGGGCCGTTTCGATAGAAGTGCCAGCCTCCGTTAAGGAACTTGAATATACCTTCGAATTGCGGAAGGAAGGCGGATGCCTGCGCAAGGAATGGGAAGGGCACGTCCTTCCGCTCCCTTCCGGGAAGAAGCCGGGGATACTCCAGGTCAGGGATTGCTGGCACGACAGGCCGGCGGATTCCCCTTTCCGCACCAAGGCTTTCACCGACGTGATATTCCGGAAGAAAGTCTCTTCAGGGAAGCGTTCGGGCAACGTCGCCTTCGTCGTTTCCGCTTCCCAAGTCCGTTCCGGAGAAGTGCTTGCGCTCGCCGGAAGCGGTCCACTTTTCGGGGACTGGCAGCAGTTCCTCCCGTTGAATCTCGAAAGGGCCGCCATCTGGTCCTTGTTCCTCGATGTCAAGGAGCCTTTCGAATACAAGTTCGTCATCCTTGACGGGAAGACCGGCAGCCCGGTCTGCTGGGAATCCGGTCCCAACCATTTCTTCGCGGAAGTCCCGGCCAAGGACAGCGCCATCGTGGTACGCGACCAGGATCCGGTGTTCGCCAGGACTCCCTGGCGTGGAGCCGGAACGGCCATTCCGGTGTTCTCGCTCCGCAGCAAGGACAGTTTCGGGGTGGGTGAGTTCAAGGACCTCAAACTGCTCGTGGACTGGGCTGCCGGTACGGGACAGAGCATTATCCAGCTGCTTCCGGTGAACGATACTACGATGACCGGCACCTGGACGGACTCATATCCTTACAACGCCAACTCCACCTTCGCCCTGCATCCCCAGTTTATCTCTCTTCCGGAAGCCGGGGTCAAGGTCACCAAGGAATACAGGGCCCTCAGGGACGAGCTGAACGCCCTCCCGCAGATAGACTACGAAAGGGTGAACAACGAGAAGAAGCGCCTGCTCAAGGAAGCATTCGCACTGAAGGGAGCGGAGGTGATGGCAGGAAAGGCTTACAAGGAGTTCTATGCTGCGAACGAGCACTGGCTGCTCCCTTATGCCGCTTTCTGCGTGCTCCGCGACATCAACGGAACTCCGGAGTTCGGCAAATGGAAGACCCATTCCGTATATTCCAAATCCAGGATAGATGCTTTCTGCAAGAAGCACGTCGAAGAGATCGGATTCTGCTGCTGGGAGCAGTTCTGCCTGGACACCCAGCTCAAGGATGCGGTGGAATATGCCCATTCCAAGGGAGTCGCCATCAAGGGAGACCTCCCTATCGGAATCAGCCGCACCAGTGCCGACGCCTGGCAGTTCCCGAAGCTCTTCAACCTCGATTCCCAGGCCGGAGCACCGCCGGATGCATTCTCCGCGGACGGCCAGAACTGGGGCTTCCCGACCTACAACTGGGAAGAGATGTCCAAGGACGGCTATGCCTGGTGGAAGTCCCGCCTCGGGAAGATGAGCGAATATTTCGACTGCTTCAGGATCGACCATATCCTAGGATTCTTCCGCATCTGGGAGATCCCTTACGGCATCAAGTCGGGCCTGATGGGGCACTTCAACCCTGCCCTTCCATATTCCGGAGACGAGCTGAGGGGAAGGGGCTTCGATCCTAATTCGAGCCTCTTCGTGCCGGATCCTCACAAGGACGGCTGGTACCATCCGAGGATCGCATCCCAGGATACCGATGATTACAAGGCTCTCAACGACTACTTCAAGCAGGCCTATAACGACCTGTACAACGATTTCTTCTACCGCCGTCACAATACCTTCTGGAAGGAGACTGCGATGAAGAAGCTTCCGGCGCTCCTGGATTCGACCAGGATGCTCGCCTGCGGAGAGGATCTGGGTATGATTCCGGACTGTGTCCCGGAGACTATGAAGGAGCTCAACATCGCCTCCCTCGAAATCCAGAGGATGCCTAAGTCTCCAGAGAAGACTTTCGACGATCCGTCCACCTATCCGTACCTTTCAGTCTGTGCGACCGGCACCCACGATACGTCATCCATACGTGGATGGTGGGAGGAGGACAGGGCTCTGTCCGAGAGATTCTTCCACGATGCCCTTCACTGCGAAGGAACGGCTCCGTGGTTCTGCGAGCCTTGGCTCTGCGAACTGATAATCAGGCAGCATCTCGCATCGCCTGCGATGCTCTGCATACTTCCGCTCCAGGACTGGATGTCGATCGACGGGGAAGTCCGTTACCAGGGTAATCCGTCCGACGAGCGTATCAACATCCCGGCCAACCCGCGTCACTACTGGAGGTGGAGGATGCATATGAACCTTGAGGACCTCCTGTCCCACAACTCGTTCAACGGGCATCTCAAAGACCTTGTAAGGGAATACGGCAGGGGAGTCTAAGAATATGGAGGACGAAGGAAAAGAAAAGGGCAAAGGCCGGGCCCGCAAATGGCTGAAAGGCCTGTTACTGGCCTTCCTCGGCCTCTGGGCCGTAGTGATAATAGCACTCCAGCTGGTGCTGAGTTCCGCTTTCCTGACGAAGGTGGTGAACCGCCTTGCCGACAGGTATGTGGACGGAACCGTCAGCTTTTCCGATGTCAAGGCATCGATGTTCAGGAGTTTCCCGAATCTCAACGTGACCATAGGGGATTTCTCCCTGACATACCCCCACGACCGTTTCGCGGCCTATGATTCCGTTGCCACCGTCAGCGATCGCCTCAGGAATCTCGGGCGTGGCAGCGAAGTGGACACGCTTGCCCATTTCGACCGCCTCAGCGTGTCGGTCAATTACATCGACCTTATCAGGAAGAAGCTGGATATTCGTCACGTAGTCCTTGAACATCCGAGGGTGTTCGCCCATAAATATGACTCGACCGCAGCCAACTGGAAGATGTTCCGGCTGGAACCCAAGGAGGACGGCTCCGATTCCACGGTATTCGATATGCCGGTATCCGTGGGTAAAGTCAGCCTGGAAAACAGGCCGTTCGCCGTATTCACGGACCTTGCGGATACTCTTTCCGGCACCTTGTTCCTGAAGGGGATGACCGCCAAGGGACATTATGACGTAAAGGAAAACAAGCTGTCGAGGGTGCACCTGTCGATGGACTCGCTTTTCGTGGCCGGAAGGCTTCCGTCAGACACCCTGGCCCTGGCTTTGGACCATCTCGGGGTGAAAGAGCACGGCCCTCATTACGATGTGGACCTGAAGTCCAAGGCTTATCTTGCCCTGCGCTCCGCGGGCAGGATGCAGATCCCGCTCAGCGCTTCCTGCGAATTTACTCCCGACCTTCAGAAGAAACTGTTCGAAATCAAGGACTTGAAAGCTTCCGTAGCGACTCTCGACCTGAAGGGTGAAGGCTTGTTGGATATGTCTCGTGACAGTATGTACGTCAAGGCTGACGTGGCGCTGGAGGACGAACCGGTGAGCGAGGTGACGAAGTTCCTAGGAGACAATTTCCCTGTCCTGAAGAAACTCAAGACAGATGCCCTGGTTTCTGCGGACGGCCATTGCGACGGCTATTTCGACAAGCAGTCGGGAAGGATTCCCGAGATGTTTGTCCACCTTACCGTTCCTGAGTCCAAGATAGGCTGGAAGGGCATCGAAGAGACAGGCCGCTTCGACCTCGAAGCTATCGCTACTTCCAGGGACGGGAAGCTCGTGGCCGAGGTGCAGGATCTTTGCGTCCACGTCCAGGGAGCAGGCGTGAAGGTGAAAGGCACTGCCGACGACCTTCTGGGAGATGACCCCCTGATAGCCCTTGACGGCGACGTCCACTTCCGT
>JAGDBQ010000082.1 GCA_017958985.1 Bacteroidales bacterium | reverse complement strand
GCGGCGACTTTAGTCAGGTTGTTGCACTCATATACGTGCTTGATACCGCTGATTGGAATCGTCTGGGTCGCGCGGACCGTCCATCCTGTCTCGGAGGAAGGATCGTCTGATGACGGTCTGTAATACCAATAATGGCTCGCAGTAGAACTGGACCACGTCGAGGTATTCTTTCCAAGCTCGTTGAAGTAATAGCAGGCGGCTGCCACATTGCAGCAGGATCCGTCCTTGAGACGCACGAAATCACCTACCTTCTGGTCTCCCTTGTAAAGTTCCACCGTCCAATAGGAATCATCGTCATTGAATACCTCAGCGACGAAACAGTATTTGAGGGCGGCATTGCCCTTGACGGTGATGCTGCCTGAACCAGCCTTCTGCGAAGTGGTGTACCAGTTGAGCTTGTAGCCCTTGGAACCATCGTAGATATCATTACCGTCATAAACACGCATCTGGAATTCCTTTTCACGTTTGGTGCCCTTGTTATACCAGTCGGTAACGCTTCCGTTCTCGATGGTATATACGGTATAGCCGTTAGGCCCGCCGGTCACATTCGACTGGGAAGCCCACCAGGCACCGCAGGCAGCTCCGTGGATATGCTCATAGATCGGGTGACCGCCGGCAGCCTTAACCGAATGGACATAGTTCTGGTTGTAATGCGTATGTCCGATCATTATATGAGCCTCCTTGAAGCCTGCAAGCAGACTGAGGACCTCGGAATAATTCTTATCCTTGTTGACATTCGATCCGGTATCGTTGGATCCGCCTCCGCGGAAAGGAATATGGCAGCAGATGAAAACTGTCTTCTGACTCTTGTCCTTGACGAGAGCGATATCCTGCTTCAACCATTTCAGCTGTGCGGCGCTGAAGCCGGCGGCATAGTTCCAGGTCGAGCCCGTCGATTGGAGACCGATGACATCATCCATCACAATCACGTGCAAACCGTTACGGTCGAAGGAGTAATCCACCGGACCGAAGTGATTGATGAAGTTGTCCTGAGCATAATAGAACTCGCTTTTGCCGGCATCGTGGTCGTGATTGCCGATGCAGTTGAATATAGGCATCACGCTACCGTTGGAGAGTTTGAAGTTTCTCATCGAATTGTCCATCGGACCCCATTGTACCGTATTGTCGAATGTGATATCGCCGAGCGTCATCGCGTAGACGTTGCTCATCCCATCAACCGTCGTGTGAAGGTCCTTGATCGTCTCGTTCACCCATCTTGAGACATCGCTGTCAGTCTTGCACTGAGGATCCCCTATCATTACCATCGTGAACTTCGTTTCCTTGGAAGGAAGCGGTTCAAGCTTGAAATCATAGCGGGTTGCCTTGGATGCCACGAAGGTCCCCTCGTTGAAGAACTGAGGGAGCCCTGTAGAAGGATTCAGCGCGATCTTGTAGTCGGCAGGCGTCGTATAGAATATCTTCCTGGCGAGCCTGTTAGCCGAGAACTGATACACTCCGTTTGCGTCGGTTGTGGTGAAACTGTAACCGTCGGAGACCGGGACATCCGGGATGCCTTTCCCTGTGCTGGAGTCAGAGATCAATCCATAGGCATTGTTGCCGGACTGGATCTTTGTTCCGTTTATCACGACATCCACCGTTTCAGGAGGAACGGGAGTTACCGGCCCCTGGTTATCAGGTTCATCGGGGTCTGTAGGATGGCAGGCGGTCATCACCAGGAAGACCGCCATAGCCATCATTGATAATAGTCTAGATTTTACCATCCGTAATTCTGTCCAAGATTAGCGTTGAGGTTGATGGCAGACTGAGGTATCGGCCTGACATACATCCTCTCCGTCCATTCAAGTTTGTAATTGTAAACGAGAAGGAATCCTGCGCCTGAAGGTTCGAGCGTCCAGTTGAGGTCGTTGGTATCGGAAATAGGATAGATATTCTCCTTGTTCGCGGTACCGGTGAACTTGTAGGTCGTTCCGGAGAAGTCGAAGCCATTCTTCGCCTCGTCTGCGGTCACCCAAAGGCCAGGCCATCCCTGATGGTTGTAACGTCTCTCGATAATGTCGGCCTGGTTCCAGCGATAGAGGTCGAAAGTACGGAGTCCACCTTCGAGGGTGAGCTCGGTGACCCTTTCACGACGGATCTCGAGGTCGATATTGTCAAGATTAGGAGAGTAGACCACATCCTGGGTATAGTAATCCCTGAGCCAAGGATCCTCGACATACTCGGCGCTGCCCGGATAGATGTTCTTGACACCAGCCCTGGCGCGGAGCAGACCGATGGTCTGGTTCCAGATATCCTCGTTGAACTGACCGAGCTCCTTCATAGCCTCTGCATAGTTGAGAAGTACTTCTGCATAGCGGAGGATAGGGAGGGAGTTGTTGTCGATGGAGTTCTGGAAGTTGTTCTCATCAGGAATGCACCACTTGACCATCATATAACCGGTCTTGCAGAACGTGCAGTTGATGTTCTGGTCGGAATACTCGCCGGAAAGCTTGTGGATCTTCCTGCCAGGTCCGAGGACCGTAGCGGAAAGGCGGGCATCCCTGTCGGTGAATTCTTCGTTGATGGTCTGGTCGCCTGTAAGGACAGGTGTACCGTCGGTCTTCAGGAACTGGCGGACAAGGAACTTGGTTCCGGAGCCCTGCTGTCCGAGGGTGGAAGAATTGTAGTACCTGGTCAACTCGTGCCTTGCACCAAGCTCTTCGCTGTAAGTCCTTCCCCAGATGGTCTCGTCAGTCTGGAGGCTCTCGCTAAGGAAGAGGTCCTTGTAGTTGGCGTGAAGCTTGAACGCCTTGGAATCGATGATTTCCTTGGCATACTTGGCAGCCAGGCGAAGGAGGTCGTCAGGACTTTCATACTGGTTGTTCCAAGGCTTGTTGGTGGCAGGGTTCACACTGTGGTTCTTCCTGTAGGTTCCTTCATAGAGCATAAACCTGGAAGCATATGCAAGGACCACATACTTGTCGATGTATATACGTCCGTTGGTATGGAACTTGGAATCGGCGGAGCAGTTTGCCGTAGCGAACTCCAGATCCTCGACGAGCTTGTGGAATACGAATTCCCTGTCGTCACGCTGACCGTAAAGGGTCAGGGTATCTTCGGCTTCGACAACGTGCTCAAGCCAAGGAACGTCGGAGAAGGTACGGATCCTGGAGAAGTAGGTATATGCCCTCCAGAACCTGCCGACACCTTCGTAATGGTTGTAGATCTTCTCATCCACGTTGCCTTTGGCCCTTTCCATATTGTCCAGCATATAGTTGACCCTTCTGATAGCAGTCCAGGACCAACCACCCTGCTTGACGTTGTTCCAGATACCGGGGTTGTAGAAATCAGTGCAAGTCTTGGAAGCGATCAGGTCCGTATAGACATCGTTTCCGTTATTGCCGATATCCGTATTGTCCGGCAGCCAGGAATTGATCATACCGTCGCAGTACATCTTCAACTGGCTTTCGTTCTCGAAGTATGTAGGACCTGCGAACTTGTTGATCGGCTCCCTGGTCAGGAAATCCTCGCAGGACGTTGCAAACATAAGCGCCACTGCGGCAATAATCGCATATTTAATACTTTTCATAATTCTCCTTGATTATTATAAAGTAAGGTTGACACCGAAGGTGAAGGTCCTCATCATAGGATAACCGTATCCTTCACCGACACCGCTAAGTCCATAGTTGCTGCCTGAGAGGGAACCGCTGTCGAAGTCGGTATCACCGATACCGATGCCCTCAGGGTCGAACATATCAGTATACTTGAACATAGGAGACCAAGTCCAGAGATTCTCCATATTGACATAGAACTTGACATTCTCCAGCTTGACTTTCCTCGTAAGCTTCTTAGGAAGTGTGTAGTTGATGTTCAAGGTCTTCAGACGTACATATGCAGCGTTCTGGAGGTAGTGGTCGTTCTGCCAGGTGAGAGGACCGACGTTACGGTTCGCGGCATATGCGACCGGACGGGTCCAGTATGGATTGTCGTCGTAGTTCGTGACAACCCAGTTCTCGGTGCTGAAATCAACCCTGGCCATCCTGTCATACATGGTATGCATAAGGTAAGGGCTGTACTGCCTGTTGTAAGGTCCCCAGAAGAAACCGGTCTCGACAGTAGGATACCAGTCACGCTTTCCGACGCCCTGGAAGAATACGTTGACACCGAATCCGTTCCAGTTGAAATCAAGGTTGAGACCGAACTGATACCTCGGAGTCTCGTTTCCGATGACCTCGATGTCTCCGTGGTCTTCAAGGTTACCCTTTCCGTAGTTGATGTCACCGTCGCCGTCTACATCGATGAACTTGAGGTCGCCGGCATACTCACGGAAGTTGGATCCGTTCTTGTGATATGTATCGGTAGCCCAGTTGTTGGCCTCTACGTTGTCGCGGAAGATTCCGTCGGTACGGAAGCCCCAGATTTCACCGAGGTGCTTTCCGGAATAGAGGCTGAACAGGTTGCCGTCAAGGTTGGTGTAGTCGATGATGATGGTCCTGGTGTCCCAGACACTACCCTTGATGCTGTAGTTGAAGTCCTTGCCGCCGAGCTTGAAGGAGTCGCGCCAGGAAAGGGTCGCCTCCCAGCCGAGATCCTTGTAGCTGGCGTAGTTGCCCTTAGGTGCGGAAGCACCATAGACATCAGGAAGCTGAGGTCCGGCGGTGATGACGTTCTCGGAAATCTTCTTGAAGATATCACCGGAGAATGACAGGCGGCTGCGGAGGATGTCGATGTCAACACCCAGGTCATAGGTAGTGACAGTCTCCCAGGTAAGGCCTGCAGGGACCGGAGAAGGAACGGTGGTGTAGTTGTTCTTCTGTCCGTCGAAGATGACGCCGGTCTTGTCCACGCCGATGGTCTCGAGGTAGGTGTAAGGAGATACCGTACCGTTACCCAGGGAACCTATGTTAGCGCGGATCTTGAAGTTGTCAAGCCAGCTCTTGGACCATCTCATGAATGGTTCTTCGGAGAGTCTCCAACCTACTGAAGCTGAAGGGAAGAAACCCCACTTCTGAGTCTCAGGGAACTTGGAACTTCCGTCATAGCGAGCGGCAACCTCGAAAATGTACCTCCTGAGGAGGGTGTAGTTCGCACGGCCGAAGAAACCGATCACGCCGTAGCTGCTGTCATTCTGCTCGATGGTGTAGTCGGTTCCGTCGAACAGTTCGTAGCTCCTCCACTTGTCAGGGATAAGCATACCCTTCCTCTGGATATAGAAGCGGTCGTACTGGTAATCCTCGAGGTTTCCTCCGGCCACCACATTGAGTTCGTGGTTCTCGCCGAGTTTAGGAGTGAAGGTGAAGTAGGCGTTGGCCGTCATATAGTTGGTGTCGTATGTCCAGCGGGACTTGTAGGAACTCGCCTGCGGAACATATTCAGTGTAGGAGTTGTCACTGAGCCAGAAGGTCAGAGGTGCGCGGTAACGCTCCCTGGCCCTGCGGATGGCCTTGTAAGAATAGTCCCCGCGGAACTTGAGGACATCCTTGACAATGGTGAGGTTCACACCGGTCGTGGTGACGAGGGTGAGATTCTCTTCAACCTGTCCTGTATTGCCATCCGTGAAGGATGCATAACCGGTCTTTGCAGCTGCAAGCGTGTAGGTTCCGTTCTCGTTGTAAGGAACGAGGATAGGCTGTCCGTGCTGCTCGATCTGCTTTCCGAGGATGGAACCGGTCGTGAACATAGACTGCTGCTGGTTGGTATGGAATACCGAAGTATTGTTGTCGAATGACAGCCAGTCATATACCTTCAAGGTACCCTTGGCCCTGATGTTGAACTGATCGTAGTCATCATCTCCGACCTTGTACAGGCCTTCCTGGGTGTAGTACCTTCCGGTGATGGCGTAGCTGAGCTTCTTGGAAGAACCCCTGACGCTGATGTCGTGGGTCTGGGAAGTCGTGTTCGGCTTGTAGAACAGCTTCAGCCAGTTCGTTTCACCGTAGTATGCATATGCACCGTTGTATGTGTCATAGATGTCATAGTTCCCTGCCTCGCGGCGAGCCTTCAGTCTCTCCAGGTAATCGGAGCCGATAGTGAAGGTATTCACTGTCGAAGGAGCGTTACCTGCAGCGGTAGGAGTCATCTTGTCACCTGCGACGAACTCATAGAAAGACTCGGTCCAGGTAACAGGGTCGGTGATGATGTTGTCCTCCCACTTGATAGCCCTGTCGTTGTAGGAATATGCGCCGTTGTAGGAAATCGTGAACTTGTCGCTCTTGGCATCCTTGGTGGTGACGAGGATTACTCCGTTGTATGCCTTCGCACCATAGATGGATGCTGAAGATGCATCCTTCAGGACGGCGACTGTCTCGATATCGCTCGGGTTGACATTGGAGAGGCTGCCTTCCACACCGTCGATGAGGACGAGGGCTCCGCCTCCTCCCTGTCCGATGGTATGGGCTGCACCTGCACCGTCGGTCATTGAGGCACGGGTCAGGTAGGTATGGTTGTTCGTACGGATGTAGACGTTACCGGAGTGGCTTACCTTACCGTCAGTCTGCACGATGTTGAGACCGGCGATCTGGCCCTGGAGGGAACGGGCTACGTTGACGTTGGAACGATCGGTGAGCTTCTCTCCTTCCAGGTTCTCGACTGAACCGACGAGCTGGGTCTTCTTGAGGGTACCGTAACCGACGACCACCGACTGGTCAAGTGTCTGGGTATCTTCCTGAAGCGCGAAGTTGATGACACTGCCCGTTCCGACCTCAGCCTCTACGGTCTTGTAGCCGAAGAACTGGCAGATGATGACATCGCCCTTGGCTGCGCGGAGACTGTAGCTACCATCGTCATTGGAAGACGTTCCCCTGGTGGTTCCTTTCACCATGAGGGCGGCTCCGACGACAGGTTCGTTTGTCTTGGCGTCCGTAACGACACCAGAGACATTAACTGTCTGTGCCAAGAGGTTTGCCGGTACCAGGATGTACGCGAGCAGGACCACGAGGCACGATAGTGTGCGTTTGAATTTAATTTCCATTAAAGTAACCTTTTTTGATAATGATCTGCTCATAAGAGCTAATTGGCGTTGCAAGTCCGCTCCCGATCATCGCATAGTCAAGGTGCTTAATGGGTAAAAAAAAACTACTTTTTCCTATTGATACGTTTTAAAATTGTTAATAATAAATGAGTTATAATATTTATGTAAAAAATTGCCGTCCGGGATAGCCGCAGTTCAGGTCATTCTGGGGAGAGCGGTAATCCGATTCAACAGTACAAAAATAGTATTAATTTGACCAATGGCAATACTTTGTTTATAAAATAATAGGTGTTTTTTTCGTCGTTTCAGGTGTATTTAACGTTTTTATTCATATATTTGCATCTGCAAGTCTGCTCAATCCCCCACCAACAGCAAGGGTTCCGACAATCGTATCAGTTAAGGTCCTCGAGAAATCAAGAATCTTGACTTTGATTCTATTGTATTACAAGAAAATTAATTAGACCAATATGAAACTTAAAAGAATCCTTGCGGTGATCCTAACGGCGACGGCAGCTTTCGGCTTCTGGTCCTGCCAGGAGGAAGAGATTGAGACAGGTATCGACCCGAACCTGCCAGCTCCGAGTAACCTCACCTACGATGAGGACAACTCTTCCGCAACATCAATGACTGTCTATTGGGACGTGGCGGCAACGGATGCCGCAGGCGCCACCAGTTATACGGTTCAGCTGCTCACTGCTCCCGACCAGGGAGACAACTATGACAGCGCTACTTCCAAGACCCTTCAGAGTACCGCCGAGGTCCACGATATTGCGATGTTCGGAGGTCTCTCATCATTCGACAAGTACCTGGTCAGGGTCAGGGCCAATTACAAGAGGTCCAAATATTCCGAATGGACATACATCACCCTCAACGGCGAGCCTGTCTATCACGAGGTAGGCTTCGGAATGGTGGACGTTACCCTGCCTACGGTCGACACGTGCGGCTATGACGCTTCGCTTTCCACCCCGGAGAGTATGTGGTTCAACTTCGACGCCCACACAGCCAAGGCTGCAAATGCCTCTGAAGTGGTTGTCAGGATAGTCAACAAGAAGAGCACGCTTCCTTCATTCACCAACACCGAAAGCATCGCCGCCACCGGAACGGAATTCCTGAACCTCCCTTCGAAGAACAGGTACACCGTCTGGGCAAGGGCAGCATACAAGCTTTCCGATGGCCGTACGGCATATTCGGAATGGATGAGAGCCCAGGAAGGCGACAAGAACCTCTATGAGGTCGGAAAGGGTGCCGTGAGAGAGGAACCGCCTACAGCGAAGCTCAACTACGCATCTTCTTCAACCCTCGTATTCTCGTGGTCCAACTACGGTTTCGAGGACGTCGCTTCCGACCGTGACCTCAACGTCCGCGTCCAGCTTTACAAGGATGCTGCCTGCAGCAACCTTGTCGTTGCGTGGACCTTCAAGGGCAACGAGACCGACGTGGTCACTACGACCAACAAGATATTCAATTCCATCCAGCCTTGCTTCAGCTTCCCTGGCCTTGAACCTGGCACCAAGTATTACTTCAAAGTCACCAACCTGGATACCGAACTCTCCAGCGAGCCTGTCGAGGGTGAGACTACGCCATTCACCATCAAGGAACCTGTCGGAGACGCAGTCCAGGCAGGCGACCTGGTCCTTGCCGAAGACTTCGGAGAACTGATCATCGGCGGTGACTATGTCAACAAGGCCCCTGGTATCTCCAGTACCGGTAGAGCCTCGCTGACCGACCAGAAGGCTCCTACAGGCGAACAGCCGGACAAGAGCGCGAAGATCGTCTTCGGTCCTGTCTATCACAGCAACGAGGTCGGCTTCTACAATACGATGGCTCTCTCTGTTCCTTCTACCAGGCTCGACAAGTGGGGCACCTACAACGAGGGTACGGCCAACAGCTATACCTGCGAGCGTCCAGGCTTCTTCAAGCTCGGAGCTTCCAGCTACGCTTCCTGGATCACCACCCCTCTGCTCGCCAACCTTGCCGGACCTGCAACCATCGAAGTAACCTTCACGGCAGCCCGCTACGAGAGTGACCAGATTGCCGGTTCGGTTTACACGGTCACCGGCAGCAGCATTTCCGATGCACACGTCGTAACCGGTACGAAGACCGCAGTTTACAGTTTCAACGTACCTGAGAATAAAGCGACATGGGGTACCTATACCTGCACCATCAAGAACGTGATGCCGAACATGCGTCTGGCATTCGGTGTCGCCGAGCGTGAAGTTCCTACGGAGGCCGGAACCGTCCAGCGCCGTATGTACATTGGCGAGGTCACCATCAAGCTCGTCGAATACACAGGCGAAGCCATCACGGTACCTGTTCCTGCGAACCTGACTCTCAAGGCCAAGACCACTACGATGACGGCTTCCTGGGATGCAAGCGACGTAGAGACTTACACCGTCGAATACAAGAAGACTGCCGACAGCAAGTGGACGGTTCTCGATCCGGTCACGACCAACACTCTGACCATCGAAGGCCTCGAGCCTGACACCGAGTACGACGTCCGCGTCAAGGCTGCCAAGGCCGGATTCGAATCACAGTATGCTACGGCTTCAGCAAGGACAACCTCGGCTTCAGCGCTCAACACCGAGATCGCATCGGCTTCCGAGCTCGTCGAATGGCTTGCTGCCGCTACGGAGGCAGCTACCGATGAGTATAAGCTCACTGCCGACATCGATATGGCTGGCAAGTCCATAATCGCGGCTTCCGGGTTCGCCGGAACCCTCGACGGACAGGGCCACACGATCAAGAACCTGAAGGCTACGGCTCCTCTCATCGCAGTCAACAAGGGAACCATCAAGAACATCAACGTCGATGCTTCCTGCAAGTTCATGCCTGCAGCTCCTATCTTCGGAGTCATCGCAGCTGACAACCAGGGTACCATCCAGAACTGCCACAATGCAGCAACCGTAAGGTATCACGTGGACGATGTCACCGAGATGACCCTCATAGGTGGTATCGCCGGCCAGTCCACCGGTACCATCAAGGACTGCTCGAATGCAGGTGAAATCGTCGTCAAGTCCGCCAAGGGTCTCGGCGGTGCCGCTGCCGGTATCGCTGCTTACCAGCAGGGTGCAGTCAGCGGCTGCGTCAACAGCGGACCTGTCACCATGACTTCCCTCTTTACCAACGCAGGAATGAAGGGTGGACCTCTCACCAGTAATATCCTGCCTTGCGAGGGCGGTATAATCGGTGTCGCCGGCAAGGGTACCACCATCACCAACTGCGAGAACGCCGGCAAGATCAGCTACATCCAGACTGCCATCGAACAGGCAGGAGCCGGACGCGAGCGTATGATGATCGGCGGTATCGCCGGTAACCCTAACGGCAAGATCTCCTCCAGCAACAACCACGGTGAAGTCTTTGTCTCGACCGCTACTTCCACAGGCAAGGTCCTCACAGGCTCCGGTACTTCATACATCATATGCGTAGGAGGTATCAGTGGTGGTGACTACTTCGCCGATGGCCAGAGCGCAACTGACATCTTCACCTGCAACAACGATGGTCCTATCAATATCTACACTGATGCTGCCAATGCCAACTCCGCAGTCGGAGGTATCGTCGGATGGCCTTGCAAGGAAGGTGGCGGAACAGTCTCTACCAAGGACTGCGTCAACTCCGGCAAAATCACCATCAACGGTCAGGGCAAGGTCAGGGTCGGTGGTATCCAGGGAGGATCCGGAATCATCGACAGCTGCACCAACACAGCTGACATCGAGATTCCTACCACCGGAAACAACACGACGGTCGTAGGTCTCCTCGCCGGATTCCACTCCAACGGATATGCAGTCACCAACAGCACCGCCAAGGGTACCATCTCTTCACCTGTCCTCCTTCTCGGAGCAGGCGGTATGATCGGTAACATCGGCAACGCCGCCCATACAACCGGTGACGGCTGCAAGGTGGATTGCGTACTCGATGTTCCGAAGACTACCAACATCGGTATGGTGATTGGTTACTTCAACGGTAAGACCCAGAACATCAAGTTCGGTACCGAAGTCCCTGTCAAGGTCAAGGGTACCGTCAACGGAACCGTCCTGAATGCAGACAATTTCAGCGACTTCCTCCATGGTCCTACCAACTTCGACGCCTCCAAGCACATCATCAACGCACAGTATGGTGATTAACCTGTCCTGAACGGATAGACAACCTCTATACGATGCTCCCGAAGCCGAACGGACTCCGGGGGCATCTTCTTTATCCCCGAAAAGGTTGCATAAAGAACTGGGAATGATTACCTTTATACGATGATTCCTAAACCCGCCGCCATATTCCTCTCCCTGCTGATGCTCCTGGCGTCCTCTTCCTGCGAACGCCACGGAACCGATCCCTGGCACGGTAACGGCCAGGGAAACCCGGGCGGAGATGATGACGGTTACCTTGTGAAGGAAGCCACTTTCAAGGCTGTCGCGGACACCCGTTCTTCCCTCATATCCGATGATGGTATCTGGACCGTCGAGTGGGATGAAATGGAGACGATAGGAATATGGGACGGGAAGAAGATGGAAACCTTCACCAACGTGACAGCTCCGGGCAGGGAAGGCACCTTCAAGGGAGAGGTAACAGTCAAGGACAACCCTGACGATATGTTCTTTACGGACTACTTCTACGCCGTCTCCCCTTTCCCGGAAGAATTCACCGACGAAGGCAACAATATCACCGAATATGCATTCCACCTGCCCAACCGTTTCGTCTCACCGGAAGAAGGACGGCTCGGGAAAGGGTGCAACATAGGTGTCGCAATGGTTCTGGCAGGACTGAAAGGGAACCTGGATTTCCACAATGTCCTCTCGTTCCTGAGGATCACTGTCAAGGATGCCGAGGTCACGACCCTGAAGATGAGGATGCACGGACCTATAGTAGGGAAAGTCGAGATAAACCCCATCTCGAGGCTGGTCCAGTCCGGAGAGAAAGCAAGGAAGGACTCCGCGTGGGTTGTCTCATTCTCAGGGATAGGAGGCCAGGGAGTGAATGAATATTATATCCCCGCCCTCCCGGGAAGCTACCTTGCCGACCTGTTCATTTCCACTGGTAACGACGAAGGCTCCCCTACCTTGGTTTACGGGGATTGCGCTTTCTCGACATCAAGGATGCAGGTCACTGACTATCGGACCATTACCGACCCGGGAAGCGGGAACTGCAGGATGGTTTCGTCCCTCGGCTCCGACGGAAGCTACGTCCTCATTTCCGAAAGCGGCTTCGACATAATCAGGCTCGGTCACGAGGGGGACGGAGCCGTCCTCAGCATCGAAGTTCCCGGGAAGGAATCCCTGTTCACCGATATCCACATATCCGACCTGCAACTGATTCCGGACGGTTCCGGCGCATATTACGTAAGGTACTACGATCCTGCAGGCATCAAGGCTGACGGTCAGGTATTCCACAACCTGTTCCTCAGCAGTTCAGGAGGCTGTCTGGCCCCCTCCCGGCTGGATGATCCCGATACTGTTCCGGACATAACAAGCCTAAGAAAAGCCTCCGCCACATCCTATAAGATATATCTTATTGAAAAATAACTACTTCCAATCATCTTTAAATTTAATTTTGCAATTAATACAAACGTTTGTATATTTGTAGTCAAGCGCTGAGACGATATGATCAAACCAACGATTACAGACATTGCAAACGAGATGGGGATAACCCCCTCCACCGTATCCAGGGCCCTGACCGGAAGTCCCAGGGTCAAGGAATCCACCAGGGAAGCAATCATAAGGAAGGCAGAGGAGATGGGATACGAAAGGAACGTTATGGCTTCCAACCTTCGCAGGGGTTTTGCCAAGACGGTGGGAATCATCGTTCCCCGCATCAACAGACAATTCTTCAGCAATGTGATCAGCAGTGCCGAATCCGTCCTGGGCGAGGCCGGCTACACAGTCATCATATGCCAGTCGCACGAGACCCTCGAGGACGAGGTCAAAGCCCTCAAGACGATGCGTGCCAACCAGGTGGCAGGCGTGATGATCTCCCATTCCATCCAGTCAGTGAACGGAGACCACATACTCGAGAACATCCCGGAAGATGTAGAACTCGTCCAGTTCGACAGGGTATTCAGTTCCCTGCCCGGCATAAAGGTGGTCAACGACGGAGTCAAAGGTTCGTATGAAGCCACCATATCCTTGATAGAGAACGGCTATAAAAAGATAGGGACTCTGGCCGGATACCTCGGAGCGGAGTTGTTCGCAGACAGGAAGAAAGGCTACGTAAAGGCTCTGGAGGAAGCCGGGATGGACATTGACGAAGACATCATATTCGAGGACTCCATCCTCAGGGAGACCGGCTACAGAAGCGCACTCAAGGCGATAGAAAGGGGCTGCGACGCACTTTACTGCGCCGGAGACTTCTCCGCACTGGGAGCCTTCGATGCGGTCAGGGAAGCCGGGCTCGAGGTTCCGGGACAGTTCGGAATAATAGGCACGGCCAACGAGCATTTCACCGGGCTGATGTCCCCTCGGATGAGTTCGCTCGAACAAAGGCCGGACAAGATGGGGGCAGAGGCCGCCCTTGCGTTCCTGGAGGCCGTGGAAGGTAAAAAGGAAGACCGTACGATCGAGATACCTATGGAACTCATCATACGCCAGTCATCCTCAAGGAAACAATAACGAAAAACACATAATCACAATGACTAATCTCTTTTCACTTGAAGGCAAGAACGCCTGGATCACAGGAGCTTCCTACGGTATCGGTTTCAACATCGCCAAGGCATTCGCTGCCGCCGGCATCAAGAACATCATCTTCAACGACATCAACGAAGACCTCGTCAAGAGAGGGCTCGACAGCTACCACGAGGCTGGAATCCAGAATGTCAAGGGCTATGTATGCGACGTGACGAAGGAAGACGATGTGAAAGCGCTCGTCGTCAGGATCCACGAAGAAGTCGGCCAGATAGACATCCTCGTCAACAATGCCGGAATCATAAAGAGGATTCCGATGCACGAAATGAAGAGGGCGGAGTTCCAGCAGGTCATCGACATCGATCTCGTCGGCCCGTTCATCGTATCCTCGGCCGTACTGCCTGAGATGATGGAGCGCCGCGAAGGCAAGATCATCAATATCTGTTCGATGATGTCAGAACTCGGACGGGAAACCGTCTCCGCATATGCGGCCGCCAAGGGAGGCCTCAAGATGCTCACCCGCAACATCTGCTCCGAATACGGCGAATACAATATCCAGTGCAACGGAATCGGTCCCGGCTACATAGCCACACCTCAGACGGCGCCTCTCCGCGAGATCCAGCCGGACGGCAGCCGCCACCCGTTCGATTCCTTCATCTGCGCCAAGACTCCCGCAGGCCGCTGGCTCGATCCTTCGGAACTCGGCGGACCTGCCGTATTCCTGGCCTCGCACGCTTCCGATGCCGTCAACGGGCACGTCCTCTATGTAGATGGCGGTATCCTGGCATACATCGGCAAGCAGCCTAAGTGATGGAAGCAGTATTCAGCTACATAATAGGCCTTGGAGCGGCCGTCATGATGCCCGTGATATTCACTATCCTGGGCGTCTGCATCGGCATTCCCTTCGGCAAGGCTCTCAAGAGCGGCCTTCTGGTAGGAGTCGGTTTCGTGGGGCTTTCGATAGTCACCGCGCTCCTGACGAGCAGCCTGGGGACTCCGCTCCAGAGGATGACCGAAATCTACAACCTGAAACTCGGTATCTTCGATATGGGCTGGCCTGCCGCCGCATCGGTCGCCTACAATACCACCATCGGCGCATTCATAATCCCGGTTTGCCTCGGCATCAACATACTGCTCCTGCTCTGCAAGGCCACCAAGACCATAAACATCGACCTGTGGAACTACTGGCATTACGCGTTTATCGGTGCGGTGGTGTATTTCGCGACGGACAACGTATGGTGGGGATTCTTCGCTGCGATAATCTGCTTCGTCATCACCCTGGTGATGGCTGACCTCACTACCAAGGGCTTCCAGTCATATTACAAGGATATGGACGGAATATCCATCCCGCAGCCTTTCTGCCAGGGTTTCGTCCCGTTCGCCTGGGCGCTCAACAAAGGGATGGACGCTATCCCCGGCTTCAGCAAGCTGGACCTCGATGCAGAGGGGATGAAGAAGAAATTCGGAGTACTCGGAGAGCCCCTGTTCCTGGGAGTGATCATCGGCTGCCTTATCGGCGTCCTGTCTTGCAAGGGCTGGAATGAAATAGTCGAAGGAATACCTATGATCCTGGGACTTGGCATAAAGATGGGTGCCGTAATGGAACTGATCCCGAGAATCACTGGACTGTTCATCGAGGGATTGAAACCAATTGCAGAGGCAACGAAGAACCTGGTTTCCAGGAAGTTCAAGAATTCCGCAGGCATCAGTATCGGTATGAGCCCGGCTCTGGTAATCGGGCATCCTACCACACTCGTGGTATCGCTTCTGCTCATTCCTGCGATACTCTTCCTGTCAGTCATCCTTCCGGGCAACGAATTCCTGCCTCTTGCATCCCTGGCCGGAATGTTCTACCTCTTCCCCGTCGTTCTTCCCATCACCAAGGGAAATGTGGTGAAGACATTCATAGTAGGCCTGGTGGCACTCGTGGTGGGTTTGTATTTCGTAACGGACCTCGCCCCGTTCTTCACCAAGGCTGCCCAGGACGTATTCGCCCGGACAGGAGACACCGCCGTAGCGATCCCGGAGGGGTTCCAGGGCGGTTCACTGGACTTCGCTTCCAGCTTGTTCGCCTGGGTCATCTTCCATCTAGTCCACGATATCAAATGGATCGGCAGCGGCCTCCTGGTGATACTGGCAACCATTATGGCGATAATAAACCGCAGAAGGATAATAAAAGAATCATTCGCTCTAAACAATGAAAAGAATAGCAACGATAGCGGCGTTGCTGCTTAGTGCAGCCGCAGCAAGCGCCCAGGTCAACTGGACGATGCAGACCGCCTGCAGTCCGCAGGATGTAAAGAACTACGATACCGAAAAGCTCCGCAGCAGTTTCCTGATGGAGAAGGTGATGACCGCGAACAAGATAAACCTCACATACTCGATGTATGACAGGTTCGTGTTCGGTGGCGCGATGCCGGTCGGCAAAGTCCTCACGCTGGACACGTTCGATGCTCTCAAGGCAGATTATTTCCTGGAAAGGAGGGAACTCGGAATCATCAACGTCGGCGGTGAAGGAACAGTGACGGTGGACGGGCAGCAATACGTCCTCGGGTTCAAGGAGGCTCTGTACGTAGGCCGCGGCCACAAGAAGGTCACCTTCGCAAGCAAGAGCCCTTCCAAGCCTGCCAAGTTCTATCTCAATTCCGCTACCGCGCACAAGGAGTACAAGACCCAGCTCATAACCATAGACGGACGTGAGGGAAGCCTGAAAGCCAATTCATTCGCTGCCGGGAAGATGGAAGACAGCAACGACAGGGTCATCAACCAACTCATCGTGAACAATGTCCTGGAAGAAGGTCCTTGCCAGCTACAGATGGGTCTTACGGAGCTCAAGCCCGGGAGCGTATGGAACACTATGCCGGCCCATACCCATAGCCGCAGGATAGAGGCATATTTCTACTTCAATGTACCTGAAGGGAATATGGTATGCCACCTGATGGGCGAGCCTCAGCAGGAGCGCCTCGTATGGATGGCGAACGAGCAGGCCATAATGTCTCCGGAATGGTCGATACACGCCGCCGCCGGTACCAGCAATTATATGTTCATCTGGGGAATGGCGGGCGAAAACCTGGACTACTCCGATATGGACAAGATCAAGTACACTGAAATGAGATAAAGGATCGCGAATATGCCAAGAGTCATCACATTCGGAGAAATAATGCTCCGGCTATCCACTCCCGGATACCTGAGATTCAGCCAGGCCAGGCAGCTGGACGCCACTTTCGGAGGCGGAGAAGCCAATGTAGCCGTCTCGCTTGCGAATTTCGGTATCGATGCGGAATTCGTCACCCGAGTCCCGGACAATGACATTGCCAGGTCCTGTCTCCGCGACCTGCGTTCGTACGGAGTGGGCACATCCCACTGCATCACCGGAGGAGAACGCCTGGGAATATATTTCCTCGAGACCGGAGCCGTGGCACGTCCCAGCAAAGTAGTATATGACAGGGCCCATTCCTCGATCAGCACCATCCAGCCCGGAATGATAGACTGGCACGAGGTATTCAAAGGGGCTGACTGGTTCCACTGGACCGGAATAACGCCTGCCATCAGCGAAAGTGCAGCACAGGTATGCCTGGAGGCTGTCAAGGCGGCCAACTCGATGGGCGTATTCGTTTCCTGCGATCTCAACTACCGCAAGAATCTCTGGAAATGGGGAAAAACCGCGGCTGAAGTGATGCCTGCTCTTGTCGAGGGCTGCGACCTCATACTCGGCAACGAAGAAGATGCCGAGAAGGAATTCGGCATAAAGCCGGAGGGATTCGACGCTGAACACTCTGACGGGAGCATCGACCAGACCAGGTTCGAAAGCGTATGCAGGCAGCTGATGGAGCGGTTCCCGCGATGCAGGAAAGTCGCCATCACACTCAGGGGCTCCATCAATGCGAACCATAACACCTGGGGCGGGGTGATATTCGACGGCGAGACGCTCAGGGAATCACGCAGGTACGACATAACACACATAGTCGACCGCGTAGGCGGAGGAGACTCCTTTATGGGAGGCCTTATATTCGGACTGCTCACTTGGTCGGACGACCAGAAAGCGATTGATTTCGCTGCTGCAGCCTCTTGCTTGAAACACACCATATTCGGTGATTACAACCAGGTTTCGGTCAAGGAAGTGGAAAGTCTGATGTCCGGGAATGCATCCGGGCGTGTGGCAAGGTAATATCAAATCTGACATAACAATGGCAAAGTTCAGGAAACTCGAAACATTGACGGCAATCAAGGAGAGCGGAATCGTTCCGGTGTTCTTCAACAGCGATCTGGAAACTGCGAAGAACGTCGTCAAAGCGTGCTGGGAAGGAGGTATCAGGGCTTTTGAATTCACCAACAGAGGTGATTTCGCAATAACTGTATTCAGGGATCTGTCGCTCTGGGCACTGAAGGAGTGTCCTGGGATCATACTCGGAGCAGGAACTATCCTGGATGCACCGACCGCAGCCCTTTATATCCAGATGGGAGCCAATTTCATAGTCTCCCCTTCCCTCAACCCGGAGGTGGCCCGGCTCTGCAACAGGCGCGGGATACCATACACTCCTGGCTGCGGCAGCGTGACCGAGATATGCAACGCACAGGAACTGGGGTGCGACCTAGTCAAAATCTTCCCTGCCGGAAGCGTAGGCGGTCCCAAATTCGTCAAGGACGTGCTCGGCCCTCTTCCGTGGACGATGATGCTTGCTACCGGCAGCGTAGAACCGACGGCTGAAAACCTTGCTGAATGGAAGAAATCGGGTGTTACTGCGGTAGGTATGGGATCGAAGCTCTTCCCCAAGGATGCCCTGGAGAAAGGCGACTGGAAGCGGATTACCGATATTTGCAAGTCCGCGATAGAATATTTCAAATAAACTTCAAAAAAGTTTTTTTGATAATAAAATAATTCGTACTTTTGCAGTCCGAAAATCAAGAGCAACCTCTTACGGGTCGTTATGAGATGTGCGTAACGTTGCATTAAAATTATTGAGAAATGGATTTGATGAAAGTTGTAGAGCAATCTTTCGCTAACGAGAAAGTTGCTTCTTACCCGAAATTCAAGGCCGGTGACACCGTCACCGTTACCTATAGAATCAAGGAAGGTGACAAGGACCGCCTCCAGAAATTCAGAGGCGTTGTTATCCAGGAGAGAGGTGCTACCCCTGCCACGAGGACCTTTACAGTCCGCAAGGTTTCAGGAGGTATCGGAGTTGAAAGGATTTTCCCTATGCAGTCTCCGTTCATCGACAGCATCGAACTCAACAAGGTCGGTAAGGTACGCAGGTCTAGGATCTTCTACCTCCGCAAGCTGTCAGGCAAGAAGGCCAGGATCAAGGAGCGCAAGCTCACCGTCCTCAAGGACGAGAGTGCAAAGGCCGAAGCCTAGCCACAGCACACTGAAGCGGGATTTATCCCGCACAATGGTCCCCTAGCTCAACTGAATAGAGCATCTGACTACGGATCAGAAGGTTACAGGTTTGAATCCTGTGGGGATCACCAAGGCGCAGAATCGACGACTGCGCCTTTTTTAAACAAGACCGCGGAATTAGCTCAGTTGGTAGAGCGTCGGCTTCCCAAGCCGAAGGTCGCGAGTTCGAACCTCGTATTCCGCTCTGGAACCGGACAGGCAGCCTAAAAGGTTGCCTGTTTGGTTTCATATTATGACGTCGGCTCGCACGAGCGACCTTCATGCCCCCGAGGGGCAGCCTTCCAAAGGAAGGCGGGGGTAACGTGGAAGGCGCGAGATTGTCCGAGGCGCAGCCTCGGGCTCGAACCTCGTATTCCGCTCCGGAAGACGGCTCGCACGAGCGACACTGATGATCAGGGAGATAAAGACAGAGAACACCAGGAGAACTGAATCCATCAGTCTCCCGGCGCTATGCTCCGTTAAGGTATCAGCTAACTAAGCCTCCGGAATCTCGTCGTTGGAAGAAACGGCGAAAGGAGAGTTCGCAGAAACTGGAGAACCTACCGTATATTCCTCAACCTCAGGAACTTCCTCAGCAGGAGCCTCCTCCTCTTCTTCAACCGGCTGCTCTCCACTGGTCAGGGTCTGGAACTCCTCTTCGGTAATCATCTTGCAATTACCGTTGAAGGTAGCGTTCAGGTCAACCTGAAGCCTCCTGACGTGAAGATCACCGTCAATGACACTGGTGCTCTTGAGAGAGAGGGTGTCCTTGACATAGAGATCTCCTTCGATCTGGCCCCAGAAATCAGCGTTGTTGCAGATCACATCACCCTTGATGATTGCCTTCTCGCCGACGACAACCTTCGCCTGGGAGATGATCTTACCCTCGAAGTTGCCATCGATCCTGATGTCGTTAGGGGAGATGATCTCACCCTTGATGACTGAACCGGCCGAAATCCTGCTGACGTCATTGACGCCCGTAGAATCGTATGTCCTGTCGTAATTTGCCATAATATCTCAATATAAAGTTTAATATTCCGTTATACCAGTCCTGCACCGTGGCAGTTCTTGTATTTCTTTCCTGAACCACAAGGACAAGGCTCGTTGCGACCGATCTTCTTGTCCGCCTTGATAGGAGTGTTTGATTTCTGTTCTCCGTTGGTACTCAAGTCGTTGCGCTGAGTCCTCATCTGACTCATATCGGTCCTGCGGCGAGGAGCCTGAGCCGGGCGGGCCTCATTGTCTTCACGGAGAGGTACGAATGCCCTGAGGAGGAACGACAGCACGTCCTTGTTGAGATCCTCGAGCATCGAAGCGAAGAGGTTGTAGCTCTCGAGTTTGTACACTACCAGCGGATCCTTCTGCTCGTATGCTGCATTCTGGACACTGGTACGGAGATCGTCCATTTCCCTGAGATGCTGCTTCCAATGCTCGTCGATCTGGTAAAGGATGATGGTACGGCTGAGAGCCTTGGCTATCTCCTTGCCTCCGGTATTGTATGCCTTCTCGAGGTTGACGCTCAGCGTCAGCATCTTGCGACCGTCGGAAATAGGAATCGCGATATTCTGGTATATCTGTCCCTGTTTCTCGAATATCTGCTTGATGTACGGATAGACCTTCTCCGCAAGGGTATTCATCCTGCGCTCGTAAACCTCCTGCATATGGTTGCAGAGGGAATCGGCGAGGGCATCTGCGGACGCGCCAGAGTAGAATTCCTGGTCGAACCCGAGGTCGATGGACATCTGACCCATGACATATGCCTCGAAATCTTCGTAAGACATTCCTTCCGCCCTGCCGGCTATGATCGACGAAGAGTCTATCATCATATTGAGGACATCTATCTCGATCCTCTCGCCGGAAAGAGCGTTGCGGCGACGGGCATAGACAGCCTCGCGCTGATAGTTCATCACATCATCGTATTCAAGGAGCCTCTTACGGATACCGAAGTTGTTCTCTTCGACCTTCTTCTGGGCGTTCTCGATGGACTTGGACAGCATACCGTTGACGAGTGCCTCGTCATCAGCCATTCCAAGCCTGTCGACCACTCCGGCTATCTTCTCCGAACCGAACAGGCGCATCAGCTTGTCCTCCAGGGAGATGTAGAACTCGGAAGAACCTGGGTCACCCTGACGTCCTGCACGTCCCCTGAGCTGACGGTCCACGCGCCTGGAGTCGTGCCTTTCAGTACCTATGATCGCCAGACCGCCTGCAGCCTTGACCTCCGGTGAAAGCTTGATATCGGTTCCACGGCCGGCCATATTGGTCGCGATGGTGACAGCTCCCAACATCCTTTCCTCAAGATGCTTAACTCCGTCCGGACCGGTTATCGGAGCCTGCCCGAGCGTACTCTGGCCAGCCTGTGCGACGATCTCCGCTTCACGAGCGTGCTCCTTGGCATTCAGCACGTTGTGCTTGATTCCGCGCAGGCGCAGCAACTTGCTCAGGAGTTCCGAAGTCTCGACATCGGTAGTACCGACAAGTACAGGCCGCCCTGAATTACGAAGCTCCTCGATCTTGTTGATGACTGCCGCATACTTGGCCTTCTTGGTCTTGTATATCAAATCGTCCTGGTCATCCCTGACGACAGGGCGGTTGGTCGGGATCACGACCACATCGAGCTTGTAGATAGACCAGAACTCACCCGCCTCGGTTTCAGCGGTACCGGTCATACCTGCAAGTTTGTGATACATACGGAAATAGTTCTGAAGGGTGATGGTTGCGAAAGTCTGCGTCGCAGCTTCCACCTTAACGTTTTCCTTCGCTTCGACAGCCTGGTGCAATCCGTCGCTCCAACGCCGGCCTTCCATAATACGGCCCGTCTGCTCATCTACGATCTTCACCTTGTTGTCGATGACGATGTAATCGACATCCTTCTGGAACATCGCATATGCTTTGAGCAGCTGGATCACCGTATGGACACGCTCGCTCTTCAGGGAGTAATCCTCCATCAGGTGGTCCTGCTTCTCCTGTTTCTGCTCCGCAGTCAGGGACTCGTCCTTTTTGATCTCCGCAATCTTGGTACCCATATCCGGCAATACGAAGAAGTCCGGATCGGAAACCGCATTGGCCAGCACATCGTGTCCCTTGTCAGTCATATCCACGGAATGCTGCTGCTCACTGATCACGAAGTAAAGCGGATCGGTAACGATATGCATCTGGCTCTCGTTGTCCTGGAGATAGAAGTTCTCCGTCTTCTGCATCAGCTGCTTCATTCCCTGTTCGCTGAGGAACTTGATCAGAGGCTGATACTTAGGCAGACCCTTGTATGCACGGAAAAGGAGAAGTCCTCCCTCATCGGTCTTGCCCGCGGCGATAGCCTTCTTGGCATCATTCAGGATCTGGTTGACCAGGGTGCGCTGCTTCTGGTAAAGGCTCTCCACATATGGCCTGAACTCCATATACTGCTCGTCATCTTCCGCCTTGGCGACAGGACCGGAAATGATAAGAGGGGTCCTCGCATCGTCGATCAAGACGGAGTCGACCTCGTCCACGATCGCATAATGATGTTTCCTCTGCACAAGGTCGGTCATATTGACTGCCATATTGTCACGGAGGTAGTCGAAACCGAACTCGTTGTTGGTACCGAAGGTGATGTCGCAGTTATATGCCTTCTTCCTGGCATCGCTGTTAGGTTCGTGCTTGTCTATGCAGTCGACGGACAGGCCGTGGAACATATACAGAGGTCCCATCCACTCCGAGTCACGCTTGGACAGATAGTCGTTGACGGTAACCACGTGGACACCCTTTCCGGCGAGGGCGTTGAGGAATACAGGCAAGGTAGCCACGAGGGTCTTTCCCTCACCTGTCGCCATCTCGGCGATCTTGCCCTGATGCAGCACGATTCCACCTATAAGCTGGACATCGTAATGGACCATATCCCAGGTCACCTCGTTGCCGCCGGCCATCCAGTGGTTCTTGTATATGGCAGTCTCGCCCTCGATGGTGACGAAATCGTGATTGATGCTCAGCTGTTTGTCGAAGTCGTTGGCAGTCACTTCGATGGTCTCGTTTTCCTTGAACCTGCGGGCCGTCGACTTCATTATGGCGAAAGCCTCGGGAAGGATTTCCTCCAGGACCTTCTCTATCTGCTCATCCTCTTCCTTGACAAGCTTGTCGGACTCCGTAGCCAGCTGTTCCTTCTCGTTGACTGGAATATCTTCTTCAAGCTTTGCCTTAATCTCGTTTATCCTTTTCTCGAACGGAGCCTCACATTCACGAAGTTTTGCCTTAAGTTCATCGGTCTTGGCCCTCAACTCATCGTTTGAAAGCCCGTCGATGGGGCCATATGCGGCAAGGACCTTGTCAAGGAAAGGCTTGACAAGTTTCATATCCCTGTCGGACTTTGAGCCGAAGACTTTTCTCAGAATACCTGATAATGCCATACAATAAAAATAATCTCTGATTAACTTACAAATTTAGCGATAATCAGAGATATTTACAATTATTAATCCGCAGAAATTCATTCTGCCCATTTGTCAGTCCGGAAAGGAGGCACAGGCACTCCTAACGCGCTCACAAGGTTGGACTCGCAGTAGTTGTGGAACGAATACCTGACAGCCTGCGGATCAGCTATACCGGTGCAGTCCAATTCAATCCTGCCACCCCTGGTCCAGGCCTCGACAGGACGGAATACCCTGTCGCTTCCGGCGACTTCGAATCCCGCGACATTCCCGTGCCCTTCTGTAATATGTCCCACTCCCCTGCACGCATTGGCTATATGGACGACGATCTTCTGGTCGGCCGCTTCACCCTTCTCGATACCGATCTCGAAACCGGACTGACGGACGGTCCCCGGTTGCACTGTGGAATTGGCAGGGAACACTATCCTGGATGGATACGGGAAGCCGTGACCGGCACCGGATTCCACCCCGTAATCCCTCTCCAGGGCAAGCAGGGCGAACTGCATGGCCACAGGGATCTTCTTTGCCGGATGGATACACCCTTCATCTCCAAGGGTTTCCGTGACAGCGGCTCCCGAATTAGGAATAAGGTCCAGGGAATTAAGCTGGTTCTCTACGAAAAAGGCGCGCAGAGGATTCGCCGAATCCCCGTAGCTGTACGGAGCTATCGTGGCGAAATAGAAAGAAAGACTGCCTTCGGTATCGCCCCACATCTGCCGCCAGCATTCCACCATCCCTGCCTGCATCTTGTCGTAATAGGTTATGTCTCCGCGATTGGCACAGCCTTGATACCAGATGAATCCCTTGAGGGCATATCCCTTGACAGGATACATCCTGGCATTGTACATCGTACCTACCTGGACAGGAGCGTTGTTCTCTTTTTCCCGGCGTGCGAGGATGACCTTGAGGCGCTCGTCCGGTATCTTCCCTTCCACTGATTTGCGGAGATATTCCTCATTCATCCAGGGTTCGATCCTGGAACCTCCCCAAGGACAGGTGATTATGCCTACTGTGACCCCGAGCGTCTTCGTGAGCTGTTTGGCGAAATGGTATGCGACGGCAGAAGTCCTGTACACCACGGTTGGATCCGTGTACTTCCATTCGGAAGGCACCATATCCATCGGTTCATAGGCTTTGTCCGTCAGCATATTGAATACACGTATGCAGCTTCTGTACTGAGGCGCATCCAGGAGAGCTTCCAATGCTCCCTCGACTCCCTGGCCGTCGAAGCCGGTGACGAATTGCTGCATATTGGACTGACCGGTGCAGAGCCAGACCTCCCCTACCATGACATCTTCCAGGACCACTTTCTCCTTCCTGGCCGTGACGGTCACAGTATACGGCCCGCCAGCCTGAGGAGTGGACACCTTTACCTCCCACCTGCCGTCATCCCCGGCAGTTGCGGAATACTTTTTCCTGTCCCAGGACGTTGAAACCGTGACCTTGGTACCCTTATTGGCCCATCCCCACACAGGAGCCTGGGACTCCTGCTGAAGGACCATATGGTCGGTGAAAACGGAAGCAACCGCGAATTCACCTTCCCTGGCTTTCCACGCCTGGTCCATTGCCTCCAGGCCGGTTCCTGAGACCAGGAATGCCGCAACGATGAGAGCGGCTGTTAAAAAGAATCTTTTCATATTGTCAGAAAGTATACATTATCCCAATCGTGAACGAATCCGGATATATCACGTTGTCCGGACCTGTCCTGCGTATCCATTCCTTACGCGGACAGTCATATACGGTCAGGTCCTTGAAATGCCCTGCCCAGAAACCCGCCCCGAGGTCGAGGTTGAAATGCTTCCCGAGCATAACCGTGTATCCTGCCGAAAGACCTCCTCCGGTTCCTCCCTTCCCTTCCTTCAAGGCAGGACGGCCGAAACCCGTATTGCTGAAGTCCATATACTGCGCCTTGGCCTGGATCCACCAGCCGGAATAGACATACCAAGGCCAATAGCGCACCCCCACATAACCGACCTTCTGCCGGTTCCTTATTTCCATGCTCGAGTGGTTTCCAGGCTCCGTGATGACTTCTGATACGGGATTGATCCGCAGGTTGTTGTACCGACCTCCGAGATGGATCGTGAAATGCCGCGAGACGGACACTCCAAGGTCCCCGTTGATGGTGCAGACGGCCGCCCAATCGACCAGGTTGGTCTCAAGCGAGACATTCTGAGCGAAGACAGTGCGGCACGGAGCAAAGGAAAATGCCGATGCGACGACCAGTGCGGCCAGTATCTTCGTCATATATCTCCCGGGATGGAACATATGCAAAAATACTCAATTAATTACTAAATTTGTTTGTTTGTCCGTCAGAAATGAAGCACATCGGATCGGCGATACCGTTCGTATTCCTCCTTGCCATAACCGCAATCGCTTTTTCGGAATGCGGAACGCAGAGAAAGATACGTGGACTAGGGGAAGGAAACGTCTCCCCCAGCCTGACCATGTCCCGCAGCTACGATGCGGACTTGCCGGAATTCAAGATCGACGAGGTCACTGAGGATACCCTCACCGTCGAAGATGTCCAGGGACGGAAATACTTGCTGATGAATGCAGTAAAGGACGAGAACGGAGAGTTGTCCGCCAATGACATCCTCCAGGCTGCAGTGGTCACGGCAAGGTTCAGGAACATAGCCGAACGCCACGGGAAGGTGGACATACGGTTCGAAGTGACGGTGCCTCCTGAAATGACCGACAGCAAATGGCAGCTGCGGTTCAATCCCCGGATGGAGATCCTCGGGGAAAGCATCCTCCTCGATCCCGTAATAATCAGCGGGAAGGGATTCCGGGAAAGGCAGATGAGAGGATACGAGAGGTACCGCAGATTCCTCGACGGAATCGTTTCCGACACCAGCATCTTCGTAAATGCCAGGGATCTGGAGTTGTTCATCAAGAGGAATATCCCGGAGCTGTATGCCTTGAAGACGGACTCTACCTACATCTCCGACGACAAGTTTTCCTCAATATACGGAGTCACCGCCAAGGAAGCGATGGACCATTATACCAACAGATTCCTCCTGCGCCGCAACCGCCGGCGGATCGCCAGCAAGGACAGGATGTTCAGGAAATATGTCAAGACCCCTATCGTAACCTCCGGGATAAGACTGGACACCGTGCTCACCGATCTGGAAGGACGGTTCGTTTACGAATATGTCCAAAGCATATCCACACGACCGAAGCTTAGGAAAGCGGAGGTCCGGCTTTCCGGCGAGATATTCGAAGAAGACCGTAAGATATATACCATTCCGGAGAGCGAACCTCTTACGTATTACATCAGTTCCATCAGCACCCTCCTGGACCCTCAGGAAAGGTACGTGACCAAGATTGTCAGCAGGCAGGCAGAGGTGAACACCGTATGCCGTATCGGCTTCGAGGCAGGCAGCTTCGATATCGATACGTCCCTGGGAGAAAACTCCAGGGAAATCGAGAGGATAAAAGGTGTATTCGGAGAGCTTATGGGAGACCGGGAATTCATCCTGGATTCTGTCACTGTCATCGCATCCTGTTCTCCTGAAGGCAGTTACAGAGACAACGCAAGACTTGCGCGTAACCGGGCCAGGTCCGTTTCCGGATACTTCGACGGCTATGTCAGAGACTCCCGCGACCGCGATGGCATACGCTTCCTGAGCGCCTCCGAACCTGAAAACTGGAGTCTTTTGGGAAGCCTCATAGCCTCTGATCCGGTACTGACTGACGCAGACCGCCAGGATTTCGCCCGGCTGATGCAGGTACGGGACCCGGACAGAAGGGAACTCGCCTTGCAGGAAAGACCCTACTACAGCCATATTTCCAGGGATATTTACCCGAAGCTCCGTACGGTCGAGTTCCGGTTCAGGCTCCACCGCAAAGGAATGGTCAAGGACACCATCCACACTTCGGTCCTTGACACGGCCTATATGCGTGGTCTGAAAGCCTTGCAGGACAGGGATTATTCCACGGCCTGCACCCTGCTGCGTCCATATTCTGATTACAATGCCGCCGTGGCGTTATGCGCTTCGGACCGGAACGCTTCCGCCAAGGAGATCCTGGAAGGTTTGAAACCGGACGACAAAGTAGAATACCTTCTGGCCATACTGTATTCACGCCTTGGAGACGACAAGGAAGCCGTACGGCACTACCTGAATGCAGTTGCATTGAACCGCAGCTACATACACAGGGGAAACCTCGATCCGGAGATTTCCGCACTTATCAGGAAATATGGTCTGAACGGGGGCTAGAACAGAAAGGCTATGCCTGCACGCACACAATCCGTCTTGCGGGACAGATCCTCAATCTCGGAACGGTCCTTGAGACCGTTTTCATAACCGACTTCGAATCGTACCAAGCGGAAGAATTCAAGGGCCGCACCGACACCGATCGAGAGATTCAGCTTGTCGTAGCCTAGTGATTCTTCATAAAGGTCGTCATAATAAGGCTCTCCGGAGCGGGACTGGAGGCCGTATGAAAAGACAGGGCCCGTGTATACCCGGAAGAAAACGTTCGGGGAGAACTTGAGGCCGATATTGAAAAGCACCGGGATATTGATGTATTTCTCAACGGCTTCGGAGACTTTCTCGTCGAAACCGAATGACGGCATTTCCCTCCCTTTGAAGGACGAATAATATACACCGGGCTGAACGCCCACGCGACCGGAATAAGTAATATTATAGCTCGTGCCGACATAGAAGCCATACAGCTTGCAGTCGTTGGTACCGTGGTCGGTCGATACTGCATACCCTGCTCCCAATGAAGCCTGGGCCGATGCCTGAATACCGAGCAGGAGTGCCGATATAGTCAAGAGTAAAGTGATGAAATACCTCATAATCGGCGCAAAATTAACCATTCCTCGGATAAATTCAAAATGCCGCCGTAACAAAAAGAGGCCGGCATGCAGCCGGCCTCGAAATCACGTTATCGTCCTCAATATTAGAAGATGAACGCTACACCTGCGTGGAGCTGGTTCCTGGTGAGTGCATCACCAAGGCCTTCATAGATCTTGTAGAGACCGTAGTCATAACCGACCTCGAAACGAACCATGTTGTCGAATTCGAATGCGAGACCGCCTCCGACCATAACGTTCAGGCGCTTGTAGTTTTCATTGTCATACATATTGCCTGAAAGACTGCCGATAGAAGCCTCTTCCTTGATTCCGTATGATACGGTAGGACCTGCATATGGCCTGATGACGAAGCTGTCACCGAGCTTGAGGCCGACGTTGAGCATTACCGGAACGGCGACACCCATCGACTTGTAATCGACAGAGTTCTCACTCTTGGTAGCATAGTTGAAATAAACACCAGGAGCGATGCCGACAGGACCTGCGATACGGATATTGCAGTTGAGTCCTGCATAGAAACCTGAAAGCTGGGTGTCAGAAGGACCCTGGTTCATAGGCATAAGGAAACCTGCACCTACTGAAGGCTGAGCGATAGCTGCCACTGCGACTGCTACAGTCGCGAAAAGGGTTGCAAATAATTTTTTCATCTCTTAGAATTATTGAATGATTGTAAATATTACTTAGAAGAGGAAAGCTACACCTGCGTGAAGCTGGTTCCTGTGGACGCCGACTGTAGAGCCGCCCCTGTTGAGGAGACCGAAGTCATAGCCTACATCGAAACGGACCATATTCTCGAACTCGACTCCGATACCGCCGCCCGCGAGGACATCGATACGGTTGTAGTCAAGATAGTTGGAGATGGTTCCGTCATAGAGATCGATGGTTGTACTACCAGAATTGATCTTGGAAGCCACACCGTATGCGAATGTAGGTCCGGCATAGATGACACCGTTGAGACCGTCGGCGATAGGGAACTTCATATTCAGGTCGAGAGGAATCTCAAGATATGATTCCACGAGATCACCGCTGGCGACATAGATATCCACATCCTTGTCGGTCATATAAGCGAAATAGACTCCCGGAGCTACACCGAGGCCGCTTGTTCCTACAGGAATGTTGTAGGATGCGCCTGCATAGAAACCATGGAGATTAGCGTTGTGGCTGGTCTTTATGACATTCAGCACATTGATGTCGAACTTGGTCTGGCTGTTTACAAAGCCTGCAGCTACAGAGAACTGGGCGAAAGCGTTTGTCCCGATGAGCATCAGGGATGCAGCGAGGACTGTTGTAAGAAATCTTTTCATACTATAATAATTGAATAATAAATTATCAATCAACGTGTAAAGTTACATATATCTTCGACCAAATCAAAATAAACTGCCAAAATCAAGCCATAAAGGCCCATCAACTGACACTTTGGCGTATGAAAGCGCCCTCGGACATCGATCCGCGGCGTGCCGTCAAGGCTTCCCCGGTCGTCGCGAAAACCTTCCCCAGATACTTCAGGGGCAGGAACGACCTGTACTTGAAACAGCAGTGCAATGAATATGGGATGATATACAGGAAACGCAGGAGAGGCCACTTGCGGGATGGGTCTGCCAGCAGGGTCAGGGATTTCATATAGAAGTTCCTGAACACCTTCCTGTCCTTCGGTTCAGTCCTGGCAGCACGGTCGTGCACCGCCCTGGCGGTAGGAACGACTCCGACCCGGAAACCGTGATACAAAGCCCTGGAACAGTAGTTTTCGTCCTCCCCGTAGAAAGGGAACAGAGGAGCGAACAAACCCACCTTCCCGAGACAACGGCGCGACACGAGCCAGTGAGCCGCCATTACATACGGCACCGACCAGAGATCCACGGACACCTCAGTCCTGGATGCATATGTCCTCTGGGAGAACTGCAGGTCCATCTCCTCGCATCCATCTTTCATCTGGACGGGGCTCAGTATCCCGAATCCGGGGTTCCTGTCACCGACCTCGACCAGCCTTTCCAACGTATCGGGCAGGACCCAGGCATCCTGGTTCATAAGGTAGACATAATCATAGCCGTTCTCCAAAGCATAGCGCAGTCCCACGTTGTTGGAAGCCGCAAATCCCGGATTTGACGGGTCCACTTCCAGCCTGGCCTGCGGGAAATGCTCCCTTATGAATCCCACCGAACCGTCGGACGACCCGTTGTCTACTATGAAGAGGTCGGCAGGGACCGAGGAAGCCTCAACGCTTCCTAGGCAACGGGACAGCCACGTCATTCCGTTATAGACTACGACTATGACCAGGATCTTCTTCATCCTTTCAGCTGGTTGTAGTATCTGGTGAAGATCTGCTTGGT
>JAGDBQ010000081.1 GCA_017958985.1 Bacteroidales bacterium | reverse complement strand
TCAACCTGGATACCTACAAGAATATGATCGGGGCGATACGGCAGCCGGAGATGACATTCATCTGCCCGTAAGTCCTGGAAAACCTCCCTCCCGGACATATTGCATCCGGAGGAGCGGAACTGCTCAAGACCTTCATAATCGACGACTCCGGAAGTTGGTACAACAGGGCGGTGCAGAGCCTGGAGAATCACGGAGACCTGACCGAGCTCATCGGAGCCGCCGCCGGGATAAAGGCGGGCATAGCCGGTCGGGATCCTTACGAAAGTGGCGAAAGGAGACTGCTCAACCTTGGACATACCTTCGCCCACGCGATAGAAAAATTATCTGAGGAGAGCATACCTCACGGATACGCGGTGGCGATGGGCATAATCCTTTCAGCCAAGCTTGCAGAAAAGAAAGGAATAGCAGAAACAGGCCTTGCAGGAAAGCTGGAGGCCGATTTCAAACGATGTGCCTTGCCAACCGAGTGTCCGTTCCCGATAAAGGACCTGGGCGAGGCGATGAAAAAAGACAAGAAGGCGGAAGGGGCCGCCGTACATTTCGTCCTTCCGGAAAGGATAGGTCACGTCGTAACGATGGACCTGGATGTAGATGAAGTCACGGAACTCCTGACCCAAGACAAAGATTGACCTATGATTTGCACGACTATCCAGAACAAGGACTTGGAGGAGGTGTTCGATCTGCTGGAAAACAGCGTCCCACAGATCCAGATGGCCGAAATCCGGCTTGACAGGTGCCCTTTGTCCGAGGATGATATAACCGAACTGTTTTCCTCTTCCGACACCCCTTTGGTAGCAACCTGCAGGGTCAGTCCGGAAGGAGATGTCACCTGGGAGGAAGCCGAAAAAAGACTCACAGCGGCCATAGAGGCAGGCGCAGCCTTCGTCGATCTCGAGATCGAAGCTCCCAAGGAAATGGGCAAGAGGCTCCGCCGTGTGTGCAGTGAATATGGCACCGTGATGATCCGTTCCGCACACTTCTTCGATGGGACCCCCTCCCTGGAGATACTCCTGTCGACTGCCGGAAAATGCCGCAGGTTCGGAGGCGAGATCGTCAAGATAGCAACGATGGCCAATGACGGGAAGGATGCGGAAAGGGTCCTTTCCCTGTACGATACTGAAGATCCTGGCCGGCTGATCGCTTTTGCGATGGGCGGGCACGGAAGAACGAGCCGTTTGACCTGCCTGGCCAAGGGAGCGCCTTTCTCCTATGCCGCCTTGAGTGAAGAAGAAGCCGCCGCGCCTGGTCAATGGAGCTATGACAAGATGAACGCTGCCATATTCGGAGGTAAGAAGCCTCTGGACAGCGGAGCCGCGTTGGATATGCCGGCATCGAAGAGTTTCGCCCAGAGGGCGATATTGGCAGCGGCTCTGGCCGAGGGGGAATCCAAGCTTGAAGGTTACTCCCCTTGCGGGGACAACGAGGCCGCAATCGAGGTAGCCAGGGCTCTCGGAGCCGATGTCACCGTGGAAGGCGGCTCAGTGACCGTCAAAGGCAACGGAGCAAAAGTACCTGAAAGGATAGATGTCGGCGAATCCGGTCTCCTGACCAGGCTGATAATCCCTATCGCAGCCGCATTGAGCAGCCAGGAAGTCAACGTCGAAGGCAGGGATACCCTCCTGCGCCGGCCCCTTAAGGGAGCCTCCGAGATAATGGCCCGATTCGGTACAGTGCTCAGACCTGCAGGTGAAGTGGAACCCGGGAAGTCTCCGGATATAAAAGTCCCGCTCAGCGTTCAGGGACCGCTCGTCCCGGGAAAGGTGGAGATATCCGGGAAGGACGGCTCCCAGCTGATATCCGGCCTGCTGATGGCCCTGCCTCTGCTAAAGAGGGATTCCGTAATACACGTAAGCGACCCGAAGAGCATTCCATATATGTTCATCACGGTGGATGTCCTTAGGAAGTTCGGGATCACGATAGGAAGCGAGATGGAAGGGGACGAGGAGTTCCTGGAGACCCAGGACTGGTCCCTCTGCACCGGAATAACCTTCAAGATCAAGGGTGGGCAGAAATACCAGCCTGCATCTTTCGGAATAGAAGGTGACTGGAGCGCCGCCGCCAATTTCCTGGTAGCCGGAGCCCTTTACGGCAAGGTCAGGCTGGACGGCCTGGACACCACTTCCCTGCAGGCAGACCTTTCTATTATGGATATCCTGATGGATGCCGGTGCCAGCCTGTCGCAGCTTGAGGATGAGTCCGACGAGAATGCCCATACCGGCACGATTACAGTCCAGAGGGCTCCGCTCAGGGCATTCGACACGGACCTGAACAATTGCCCGGACCTGTTCCCGATAGTTTCAGTCCTGGCAGCCTACTGCCACGGACATAATCATATCCAAGGCTTCAAAAGGCTTTCGTCGAAGGAAAGCGACCGCGGAGCGG
>JAGDBQ010000010.1 GCA_017958985.1 Bacteroidales bacterium | reverse complement strand
CTCGTCAATGCCACTGATTATCCGGCGATTACGGTCTCAATGGTCAATGAATGGCGTGCTCTCTGGGGGAATCCCGATATGCCTTATTACCTGGTGCAGATTGCTCCTTACAGCTATGACGATCCCTGTGGGGAAGGACTTCCGCTTCTGGTCGAGCAGCAGTACAGGATTCCCGACCTCCTGCCCCGTTCCGGCGTGGCCGCGACCACTGACGTCGGCCATCGCGACTGTATCCATCCTCCTTTCAAGAAGGAAGTGGGGGAGAGGCTTGCCTGGCTTGCCCTTGCCAATGACTATGGCTTCGAGGGGCTTCCGGTTACACCACGCTACAAGGGTATGAAGACGGAGGGTTCCTGCATCCGGCTGAGTTTCGAAACCGGGCCTTCTGCAGGAGACGGCTTCAGGATCCACGGTGCGGACCGGAAACTGGTTCTGGGAGGCTTCGAAATTGCCGGTCCGGACAGAGTCTGGCACCCGGCAACGGCTGAAATAGAATGGAGTACCAATGACATACTGGTAAGTTCTCCGGAGGTTCCCGACCCTGTAGCCGCACGGTATGCGTTCCACAACTGGCCTGAAGGGGCTAACGTAGTGACCGATTACGGCCTTCCTCTTCCGATGTTCCGGACTCAACAATTTTAAGGAGCCAAATTGGAATACCGACAGTTTTGATTAACTTTGTAAGTTATGAAAAAGTTAATCCAGACAGTCCTCATATTGCTTCCCGTTGCCCTGACCGCAACAGGATGCGATTTCTTCAGAATGTTGGCCGGGAGGCCCACTTCCGCGCAGATAGCTGCGATGGCTGAGGCCATAAGGCTCGAAGAGAGTGCGCGCATAGCCGATTCCCTTAGGAAAGCGTTGACGGATACCACTCCCGTCCAGGTTGCTGCTGAACCACAGGAGGTTCCCGCAGCGGCTGTACCGCAGGTTGCCGTCACTCCGGCTCCGGCTCCGGCGGCTCCGACAGATGACCTGAAGCGGTTCTACATCGTTATGGCATCGTTCGGAAAAGTAGCCAACGCGCGGAATTATGCATCTTCACTGGAGGCTAAAGGTTACCCTGCCACTATACTGAAGCGCGGGGGATATCAAGTGGTGGCTGTCTGCGGGACCGATGACGAGGCTGCGGTCAAGCAATCCTTCGATGAAATAAGAAGGCAGGATTTTTGTCCTCAGGGAGTCTGGATTATTGACAGGAAAGGACAATGAGACTGAGATTTGCAGCAACGGCGGTACTCTCCGCTATCCTGGCGGGTTCAATCCCCGCTTCAGCCCAGTTCATGAAAGGGGCTTATGCCGGACTCGACGACAGTGAGACGGTCAGCGCCTTCAAGGAACACATATCTACGATTTCCGCTTCGATAATGGAGGGACGCAAGGCCGGTTCGGAAGGAGAGGCCTTGACGGCAGAATACGTTACCGGAGTCCTGAAGTCTTACGGTGTGGATATACTGTCCGGCAAGGACGGGGATCCCTTCGGCATCCTTCAGGCAGACGGGGATACACTGACCTCCCGCAATGTGGTCGGGTTCATCCAAGGAAGCGACAAGACATTGAGGAACAAGTATATAGTCATCGGGGCAAGGCTGGATAACCTGGGTACGATGCATACCAAGGTGGACGGCAGGGATGTGGAAAGGATATTCTACGGGGCCAACGGGAACGCTTCGGGACTTGCGATGATGCTCGAACTGGGGCGGATGCTGCAGACCAACCGGCTTCTGCTCCGGCGCTCGGTGCTGCTGATAGGTTTCGGGGCTTCAGGGCAGACATACGCAGGTGCGTGGTATTTCCTGAACCGGGCATTCTCCGACGCGGGCGACATCGATGCGATGATCAACCTTGATATTGTCGGAACGGGAGGCAAGGGTTTCTATGCATATACCTCTTCTAACGCCGATATGAACGCCATCGTAGAAGCTCTGGCCAACGAGCTGCAGCCTATCCAGCCGGAGCTTACCGGACAGGAACCATATCCTTCAGACCACCGCGCATTCTACAATTCCGGGATCCCTTCCATACTTTTCTCCACCGGGCAGTATCCCGAATACGGTACTGACCGCGACACCCAGTCCATCATCGATTACGAGACGATGGAAAGGGAACTGGAATACGTATACAACTATTCGGTCGCGCTGGTGAACGGCCCGAAGCCGATATTCAATCCAGGAGAGGTCGTGAAGAAGTCTTCTCCCGGCGAAGGAGTGGTGCCATATTATGACTGCGACGTCCGTCCGTCCTTCCTCGGAAGCACCGACCCGAAGGTCTTCCTCCAGAAGTGGGTCTATACGTATATGAAATATCCGGAGGAGGCCGTCAGGAACGGCATCCAGGGGCGTGTCCTCGTGGACTTCATAATCAATGAGAACGGGAAGGTCCAGGATGTCAAGGTGCTGAAGGGAGCCGATCCGCTGCTCGATGAAGAGGCGGTCAGGATAATCAGCGGATCCCCTGACTGGAAGCCTGGAAGGCTCCGCGGCAACAAGGTGAAAGCCGAGATATCCCTATACGTGGAATTCCGCCTGGAGAAGAAAGGGAGCGGCAGTTTCGGCTTCAAGAAACACGAGAATTAGGAAAACAATTGATACTTATGGATTACGATTTCAGAGCCATTGAAAAGAAATGGCAAGCCTACTGGGCCGAGAATGGTACTTTCAGGACCAAGGAAGACCCTTCCAAGCCCAAGTTCTATGTCCTCGATATGTTCCCGTACCCTTCCGGGGCAGGTCTGCACGTAGGACATCCCCTGGGTTACATAGCCAGCGACATATATTCCCGCTACAAGAGACTCAAGGGATTCAATGTCCTCCATCCGATGGGATACGATTCCTTCGGCCTTCCCGCCGAGCAGTATGCCATCCAGACCGGCCAGCATCCTGAGGTTACCACGGAGAACAACATCGCCAGGTACCGCAAGCAGATGGACCGCATCGGCTTTTCGTACGACTGGGACCGCGAAGTGAGGACTTGTGATCCGGAGTATTACAAATGGACGCAGTGGGCGTTCCTGAAGATGTTCGGAAGCTGGTTCGACAACGAAGCCGGCAAGGCAAGGCCGATAGAGGACCTTACCGACGCTTTCAGCAAGGGCGGCAGCAAGGCCGTCGATGCGGCCTGTTCGGAGCACGAACCTTTCTCCGCGGAGGAGTGGAATGCTTTCTCCGAAAGGGAGAAGGCGGATATCCTGATGAACTACAGGATAGCCTATCAGGGCGAGACGGCCGTCAACTGGTGTGCTGGTCTCGGAACGGTGCTGGCCAACGACGAAGTCAAGGACGGCCTGTCCGTGCGTGGCGGTTTCCCAGTCGAACAGAAGAAGATGAAGCAGTGGCAGCTCAGGGTTTCGGCCTATGCCGGAAGGCTTCTCGAAGGGCTCGAAAGGATAGACTGGACCGACTCCCTCAAGGAAATGCAGCGCAACTGGATCGGCAAGTCCAACGGCTGCGAGGCGGTTTTCAAGTGCTACAACGGCGACCGGGAATACGATGTGACCATATTCACTACCCGCGCCGATACAATGTTCGGAGTCACCTTTATGGTGCTCGCCCCGGAGAGCGACCTGGTCAATGTCCTTACGTCTCCTGAGCAGCAGGAAGCCGTCGATGAGTATATCGATTCCGTGAAGAAGAAGACCGAAAGGGAAAGGATCGCGGAGACGAAGACGGTGACCGGTGTATTCAGCGGATCCTACGGAGTCAATCCTCTGACTGGAGAGCGGGTACCGATCTGGATTTCGGACTATGTGCTCGCCGGATACGGCACCGGAGCCATAATGGCGGTGCCTGCACACGACAGCCGCGACTATGCGTTCGCCCGCAAGTTCAACCTTCCTATAATCCCACTCATCGAGGGCTGCGACATCAGCGAGTCGAGTTTCGATGCCAAGGAAGGCAAGATGATGAATTCAGGCTTCCTTAACGGGCTGGATGTCAAGGATGCGATCCCCGCAGCCATCGAATATGTGGAGAAGCACGGAATCGGCCACAGGAAGGTAAACTACAGGCTCCGCGATGCCATATTCTCGCGCCAGAGATACTGGGGAGAACCGTTCCCGATCTATTTCAAGGACGGGATAGCGACCCCTCTGCCTTACGAAGCGCTCCCTCTGAAGCTCCCAGAGATCGACCAGTTCAAGCCTACCGAATCCGGAGAACCGCCTCTCGCCCGTGCGAAGGACTGGACCTACGACGGTTATCCGCTGGAAACCAGTACCATGCCGGGATTCGCCGGTTCCAGTGCATACTACCTCCGCTATATGGATCCTCACAACAACGAGGCTCTGGTGGACAAGGCCGTGGACGGATACTGGCGTGACGTAGACCTGTACATCGGCGGTACCGAGCACGCCACCGGGCACCTTATCTATTCCCGTTTCTGGAACAAGTTCCTCTTCGACCTGGGATATGTTTGCGAAGACGAACCTTTCCGCAAGCTGATCAACCAGGGAATGATCCAGGGTCGTTCCAACTTCGTCTACAGGATCGTCGGGACCAACACGTTCGTCTCGTACGGCCTGAAGGATGGATACGATACGACCGAGATCCACGTGGACATCAACATAGTCCGCAACGACAGGCTCGACATCGAGGCCTTCAAGGCCTGGAGACCGGAATTCGCCGATGCGGAATTCATCCTGGAGAACGGAGAATACATCTGCGGATGGGCCGTGGAGAAGATGAGCAAGTCGATGTTCAATGTCGTCAATCCGGACAATATATGCGATGAATACGGCGCCGATACCCTCAGGCTCTACGAGATGTTCCTCGGACCGCTCGAGCAGTCGAAACCTTGGGATACCAAGGGAATCGACGGAGTGAACCGTTTCCTCAAGAGGTTCTGGAGGCTGTTCTTCGACGGAGACGGCTTTGCAGTATCTGAAGAGAAAGCCACTCCTGAAGAGCTCAAGGTGCTTCACAAGCTGATCGGCAAGGAGCAGGACGACATCGAACACTTCTCATTCAACACTACAGTGAGTTCATTCATGATCGCCCTCAACGACCTCAGCGCTCTGAAATGCCGCAAGAGGGAGATACTGGAGCCTATGACCATATTGCTTTCACCTTTCGCACCTCACATCGCCGAGGAACTGTGGTCCCTGCTGGGCCACGACGGGAGCATAACCTACGCCAGCTTCCCTGTATTCGACCCAGCTCTCGCCGCCGAGGACAACGTGACATATCCGGTGTCGTTCAACGGCAAGATGCGCTTCACGGCCGACCTGCCCAAATCCCTCGGTCCGAAGGAGGTTGAGGACAGCATCCGCGGAATGGAGCAGACTGCCCGCTACCTTGAAGGGAAGACCGTGGTCAAGGTCATAGTGGTCCCCGGGAAGATTGTCAATTTCGTAATCAGATAGGTACTTATGGCAATGGATTTAAAGAACAACAAGATTGCCAGCCTGGCTTGGGATTATTTCGTGATAACCCTCGGTTCGGCCCTCTACACCTTCGCGTGGTCCTGTATGTTCATTCCTAACGGAATAGCGAGCGGAGGAGTGACCGGTGCCTCGACCATCATCAATTTCGCAACAGGCATCCCGGTCTACATCTCGTATATCGTCATCAACGTGATACTCCTTCTCCTGGGATTCCTGATCCTGGGCAAGTCGTTCGGGTTGAAGACCATATTCGCCATCGCGATATCCACCGTATTCCTGGACTTCTACGCAAGCATGGAGTCCTGGTACCTGTTCTTCGAAAGCCGGCTCCTTCTGGTGCTGGTGGCGACTCTCATCGAGTCAATCGGTATCGCCTTGATCCTGGAGGTTGGCGGAAGTACCGGAGGGACAGATATCATTGCGCTGATTATCAATAAGTTCTGGCCTGTGACCATAGGCAGGGTGTACCTGGCTACCGACCTTTTCATCATCGCCTCCATCCTCCTTGTCCCTGGAAAGACCATCGAAGATATGGTCTACGGTTACGTGGCGATGTTCTTGTTCTCGGTAATGGTCGACTGGGTGCTGCTCGGCCGGAAATCCACCTGGCAGGTTATGGTATTCTCCGACAAATACCAGAAGATAGCCGACTATATCATCCATAATATGAACCGGGGAGTGACTGCACTGAATTCCGTCGGCTGGTATACAGGCAATGACAAGAAAGTCCTCCTGATCATAGTCCGCAAGCGCGAGCTGCACGACCTGACCAAGATAATCAAGTCGATGGATCCGAAGGCCTTCGTGTCTGTCGCGGAAGCCAGCACGGTTTACGGTGAGGGTTTCGACGAGATAAAGACAGGTGTCAACATCCTTAAAAAGAAGAAAGATAATGAAGCAGATGAGCAGACAGAGCGTATTGACAACGATTAAGGAGTGGGTCCTCATAACGCTCGGGATCCTGATTTACACAGCCGGGTGGTCGATATTCCTTACTCCGAACAACCTGGTAGGAGGGGGAGTCTCCGGTATCAGTGCCATCATCCAGTATGCCACGGGTATAAAGATGGGTTTCACCTATCTGGTCATCAATGCCATACTCCTGATCATATCGGTGTTCATCATAGGCCCGAAGTTCGGCGCCAAGACGATATATGCCATCATCCTGGCCTCCATCTGCCTCAATCTGTTCCAGACATACCTTCCCAAGGAGATCATAGAGAACCTGGCTTTCTCCAACGGAAAGCTCCTCTGCTCCCTAATAGGAGGTGCTATGGCCGGCTTCGGAATAGGTATGTCCATATCCCAGGGCGGCAGCTCCGGCGGAACGGATATCGTGGCGTTGATCTATACCAAGTACCATAACGTCTCGCCGGGCAAGGTCATCCTCCTGATGGATGTATTCATCATCGCCTCCTCCCTGCTGGTGCCTTCCTTCGATGCAAACGGGCAGGCGCTTCCTTTCGTGGAGAAGTTCACCACGGTGGTGTACGGTATGATCATAGTCACCGTCTGCGGCAATGTATGCGACATCTACCTCGCAGGTTCGAAGCAGAGCGTCCAGATATTCATCCTTTCGAAGAAATATGAGGAGATCGCCGATATGATAGTAGGCGATTTCCACAGGGGAGTCACCGTACTAGACGGAGAGGGATGGTACACCAAGCAGAACCTGTCGGTCCTTATGGTCCTGACCAGGAAGACGGATGTGAATATGCTGCTCCGTGCGATAAAGCGCGTGGATCCGGATTCATTCCTTACGATTTCTTCTGTCGCAGGAGTGTACGGGCGCGGTTTCGATACTCTCAAACTGAATAAGAAAAGCTGATCCCGTATAAAAAACAGCAATAATTCATTGTATTTCCCCCGGCATCCAGGTGCCGGGTTTTTTTATTTCATAAATTCGGGGCAGAACTAATACCTTATCAAACTGTATGACCACCATTTTATCTTCACTGGCGCTGATCGAATTCGTATTCTTCTTATGTTATGACTTCCGGATCAGCAAGGGCAACCATTCCAAGAGGTTCTGGATCCGAATAATCTCGTCCTTCTCCGGAATCCTGTGCATATCATTGGAAAACATACTCGTATTTCCGTGTCCCCTCTACGGACTGGTGACCGACGTGGCGTTCGCCGCGGCCGTACTGATAATATATCCTTGCTCCTTCGAGAAGCCGGACCTCGCGCTCAAGGCTGCACTCCTGCTCTCCGTCTCCTGCCTTGCCGCGATCCTTTTCTTCGACCTTTTCCCCGCCGCGGCGGCATTCAGGCTGGAACGCCTGGTCGTAGCCGGAAGTGCGGGGCTCCTGGTGCTGATGACCTGTTCCATCGCCTCGGCGATCAGGAAACTATCCTCTGTCAGGGCCCTTTTCAGGAACAACGCGGTCTGGCACGGACTGGAAGACTATTCCCGTTCGGTCTATTCCCTGGTTTTCCTCTGCATTTCTTCCTACGGCCTGCTTGCTGCCTGCATTCCCGGTGATGCCGGTCTCGTCATTGCCGCCGTGGTGCTTGCGTTGCTGCTCGCTTTGTATCCGGTCCTGTATCTCAGGGCGGTCTCGGGAAGGACTTTCGCGATGAGCAGGGTGTCCGAGGACAAGATAAAGGATATGATCAAGGGCAACCTCCGCACTTCCTACATCGAGAAGACCGAGGAAGACAAGAAGATGAACAACCTCTACAAGAGGATAATGACCTATATGACGGAGAGCAAGCCCTATCTCGACCCGTCTTTCAATATGCCGGCCCTCGCCGAAAAGATGTACACCAACAAGTTCTATCTGTCGAAGACCATAAATATCCTTTCGGGACGCAATTTCAGGCAGTTCGTCAATTACCACAGGATCCAGTATGCGATAGGTCTTTTCAAGAGCGATCCGAGGCTGAAAGTTTCCGAAGTTGCGGAATTCTCCGGCTTCAGTTCCTCGGTCTCGTTCAATATGGCTTTCAAGATAAACACAGGTAAGACTCCATCGGCCTGGGTGCAGGATTATGTGTCCGGAACGGACGTCCTTTGATGCCCTGTTCCTTGTTCAGTTGGCGAAAAATGTGTAAATTTGGCCGTTTGTGCAAAAAGCACAGATTGATATGATATGAAATTAAAAATCGTTGTCCTGGCCAAGCAGGTGCCTGACACCAGGAATGTGGGCAAAGATGCGATGACAGCCGAAGGAACGGTCAACCGAGCCGCCTTACCCGCCATCTTCAATCCGGATGACCTCCTCGCTCTCGAGCAGGCTCTCCGACTCAAGGAGCAGAACCCCGGATCAACTGTAGGAATATTGACAATGGGACCTCCGCGTGCGGGAGAAATCATCCGCCAGGGGCTTTTCAGAGGGGCCGACACAGGCTGGCTCCTTACTGACAGGCTGTTCGCAGGAGCGGATACCCTTGCTACATCATATGCGCTCGCTACCGCGATCAGGAAGATCGGCGGAGTGGACCTCGTGATCGGCGGCCGCCAGGCCATCGACGGAGACACCGCCCAGGTAGGGCCGCAGGTCGCCCAGAAGCTGGGTCTCAACCAGGTGACCTATGCAGAGGAAATCAAGATGGAGGATGGCGTGGCTACGGTCCGCCGTCATATCGACGGAGGCGTCGAGACCGTGAAGGTCCCGCTTCCGGCTCTCATCACCGTCAACGGCAGCGCGGCTCCTTGCCGTCCGCAGAATGCCAAGTTGGTAATGAAGTACAAGAGGGCTAGCTGCCCTATGGAACGTCCCGAGGATGTTCCTTATGCTGAACTCTATGCCGAGCGTCCTTACCTGACGCTCAACCAGTGGAACGTGGCGGATGTCGACGGAGACCCTCTCCAGTGCGGCCTCGCCGGTTCTCCTACCAAGGTCAAGAGCGTTCAGAACATCGTCTTCCAGGCCAAGGAGTGCAAGCACCTCACGGCTTCGGATGCCGACATCGATAGTATGGTCAGGGAATTGTTGGACGAAAAGATTATCGGATAGCGTAATGAACAACGTATTTGTATATTGCGAGATAGAGGGGACGACCGTAGCTGAGGTCTCCCAGGAGTTGCTTACCAAGGGCCGCAAGCTTGCCGACGAACTCGGCGTGCAGCTTCACGCCATCGTGGCAGGAACCGGAATCAAGGGCAAGGTCGAGGACCAGATACTTCCTTACGGAGTGGACAAGCTCTTCGTATTCGACGGAGAAGGACTTTTCCCTTACACATCAGCTCCCCACACCGACATCCTGGTCGGTCTTTTCAAGGAAGAGCAGCCTCAGATCTGCCTGATGGGTGCGACCGTCATCGGCCGCGACCTCGGTCCGAGAGTATCTTCGTCCCTTACCAGCGGCCTGACGGCAGACTGCACCCAGCTCGAGATCGGTCCGTACACGGACAACCGCAGCGGGAAGACATACGAGAACCTTCTCTACCAGATCAGGCCTGCGTTCGGAGGCAACATCGTTGCGACGATCGTCAATCCTGACCATCGCCCGCAGATGGCCACGGTCCGTTCAGGCGTCATGAAAAAGGCTCTTTACGAAGGCAAGGCCGCCGGAGAAGTGGTTTATCCCGAGGTTTCCAAGTATGTCTCTCCGGAGGCGTATGTGGTCCAGGTGATAGACCATCACGTCGAGAAGGCCAAGCATAACCTGAAAGGTGCTTCGATAGTCGTTTCCGGAGGATACGGAATGGGCAGCAAGGAAGGTTTCGATATGCTCTTCAAACTTGCGAAGGTGCTTCACGCCGAGGTTGGCGCCAGCCGTGCCGCGGTCGACGCCGGCTTCTGCGACCACGACCGCCAGATCGGCCAGACAGGTGTCACCGTTCATCCCAAGGTGTATATCGCCTGCGGAATAAGCGGCCAGATCCAGCATATAGCCGGTATGCAGGACAGCGGTATCATCATCAGCATCAACACCGATCCTGATGCCCCGATCAACAACATAGCCGATTATGTGATCACCGGTTCAGTCGAGGAAGTCATTCCGAAACTCATCAAGTACTACAAGCAGAACAGCAAATAAGGAGGAAAACAAATGGCAAACTACTATACAGACCATCCTGAGATCGAATTCCACCTGAATCATCCATTGATGCGCAGGGTGGCCGAGCTCAAGGAACGAGGCTATTCCGAGAAGGAGAAATACGAAGAGGCTCCTGTCGATTACGAAGATTGCATCGAGAACTACCGCAGGATCCTCGGAATCGCAGGTGAGATCGCTGCGGAAACCATAGCCCCCAATTCTGAGGATGTGGACCTGGAAGGCCCGCATCTCGAGAACGGACGTATGAAATATGCTTCCAAGACAGTGGAGAATATGGAAGCCGTCCGCCTTGCAGGGCTCTGGGGAGTGACTATGCCGCGCCGTTACGGCGGACTGAATGCTCCCGAGACCGTTTTCAGTATGGCGAGCGAGGTGATATCCGCCGCTGATTCCAGCTTCCAGAATATATGGAGCCTTCAGAGCTGCGCCGAGACCCTTTACGAGTTCGGCAGCGAGGAACAGAGGCAGAAGTTCATCCCGCGCATCTGCGCCGGTGAGACTATGTCGATGGACCTTACCGAACCGGATGCCGGATCCGACTTGCAGAGCGTTATGCTCAAAGCGACCTGGAGCGAGGAGCAGGGCTGCTGGCTTCTGAACGGAGTCAAGAGGTTCATCACCAATGGCGACTCCGATATCCATCTGGTCCTTGCCCGTTCCGAGGAAGGTACCCGTGACGGCCGCGGCTTGTCTATGTTCATCTATGACAAGAGGCAGGGCGGTGTGAATGTCCGCCATATCGAACATAAGCTCGGCATACACGGTTCACCAACCTGCGAGCTTACCTATAAGGATGCACGTGCAGAACTCTGCGGAGAGAGGCGCCTCGGTCTGATCAAATATGTGATGGCCCTTATGAACGGAGCCCGTCTCGGTATCGGAGCCCAGAGCGTCGGTCTCAGCCAGGAGGCTTACAACGAGGCTGTCGCCTATGCTGCGGAGCGTGCCCAGTTCGGTCAGAAGATCAACCGTTTCCCTGGTGTCTACGATATGCTCAGCAGGATGAAGGCGAAGCTCGACGCCAGCCGTTCGCTGCTTTACCAGACCTCCAGGTATGTGGATGTCTACAAGGCACTTGAAGATATCCAGAGGGAACGCAAGCTCGAACCTGAAGAGAGGGCTGAGATGAAGACCTACAGCCGCCTCGCCGACGCATTCACCCCTCTTTGCAAGGGAATGTCTTCCGAATATGCTAACCAGAATGCCTACGATGCCATCTCCGTACACGGAGGATCAGGCTTCATAATGGAGTACAAGAGCCAGAGGCTGTACCGCGACGCCAGGATTTTCTCCATCTATGAGGGAACCACCCAGCTCCAGGTCGTGGCCGCGATCCGCTACATCACCAACGGAACATATCTCGGTATTATGAACGAGATGCTCCAGGAGAATGTCCTTCCTGAACTCGAGCCTCTCAAGGCACGTGTCGCAAAGCTGGTCGAAGTATTCTCAGAGTGCGTCACCAAGGTCCGTGAGGCCGGAGACCCTGAGCTTCAGGATTTCCTTGCCCGCCGGCTTTATGATATGACCGGGGAGATAGTGATGTCCCTGCTGCTCCTGCGGGATGCCACAGTTGCTCCAGACTTGTTCCTCAAGTCCGCCAAGGTCTACTGCCCTATGGCTTGCGAGACCGTTGCCGGAAAGAGTTCATATATACTTGACTTCGACAAGGAGAGCCTTCCTGCTTTCCGTGCCGTCGAGGTTTGAACGTTCAACTTTTAATACTTGTCATATGAAAAGATTTATTCTGTTTGCCGTAATGGGACTGCTCGCCATCGCACCGGCCGGCGCCCAGAGCAGGAAGGTTGTCAAGCAGGCCAAGGAAGATGCCAAGTTCCAGCTCCAGGCTCTCAAGGACAAGGGATTCAAGGCCCTTGACAACGAGAAGCTGGACGATGCCGTCAACAAGTACCTTGTAACCAAGTATGACGACAAGAGCTGCGTGGAGTTTGTCGGAAAGGCTACTGCCGCAGACATCAACGAAGCCAAGGCACAGGCTCGCCTGAATGCCGTAGGCAATGCCAATGAAGGAGATATCGTGGAACAGTTCTTCGTATACCGCAAGAACAGGAAGAACTTCGATGTCGTCTGTTATTCCCTCTTGAGGGGTGAAGGAGTGAATGTCGCAAGGGCCACCGGTTCCAATGTGGCAGCTTCCGAAGGGACTGCCGCTACCATCGCCGCTGCACAGGCGGAGAAGGTACGCAAGGAAGCCAAGGCTGCTGCCGACAAGGCCAGGAAGAATGCCCTCAAGGCTGAGAAGAAAGCCAAGAAGGACGTCAAGAAGGCTGAAGAAAAGGTAAAGAAAGCTCAGCAGAAAGCCGAGCAGAAGACCAACGAGGCACTCCAGAAGATCCAGGAAGCCGAGAAGCTCAACGCCGACTAACGGTCTTCGACCCTAAGGCCTTTCCAGGAAACTGGAGGCTCGGAAACAATGTCCATCCCTTCCTTGCTGACGGGATGGACAAATTTTATCCTGTGGGAATGAAGGCATATCCCGCCGTCAGGATTGGAGCGAGGGGCCCCGTATTTCAGGTCACCTTTGATAGGGCATCCCATAGCGGACAGCTGGCACCGGATCTGATGGTGCCTTCCGGTCAGGAGCCTGACTTCCAGAAGTGTGTACCTGTCAGTATGCCCGATCACCTTGTAGATCAGGCGGGCCAGTTTCGCGCCGGGGGCGTTTTCCTTCGCAACGAAGGTCTTGTTGATTTTCTCGTTCCGGACAAGCCAGTCCTCCAGTTGCGCCGACGGCCTTTCCGGCTCGTTGCAACACAGAGCCCAGTAGGTTTTCTCCACATTGCCGTTCCGGAACATTTCCGAAAGCCTGGAAAGAGCCTTGGAAGTCTTGGCGTAGATCACAATCCCGCTTACCGGCCGGTCCAGACGATGAGGAATGCCCAGGAATACTTTCCCGGGCTTTCCGTCTCGTTGGGCAATGAATGCCTTCAAGGTTTCGGCGAGGCACTCGTCTCCGGTTTTGTCCCCTTGGACAATTTCTCCTACGTTTTTACTGAAGATCAGGATGTGATTATCCTCGTGGAGTATCCTCGCCTTTATGTCTGAAAATTCTTTTTCTCCCAGTAACCGGTATTCCATCTCTATTCTATGGGTACAAGGGCGAATGAAGGATCACCCTTGCAGCAAAGCTTGCCGTTGACAGTCAGTTTGGCGCTGCAGAAAAACAGTTGTCCGCGCCTCTCGTTGAGGGTGGCCGTCACTTCGCAAAGATCGCCGGGATGGACCGCGTTCTTGAAACGGACCTTGTCGAGACCTGCGTACAGCGTCAGGTGCCCGGGGATCTCGTCCTTCACCAGGATTGCACAGCTCTGGGCCATAATTTCACACTGGATCACACCGGGGACCACGGGATTGCCGGGGAAATGCCCCCTTGTGAAGAACTCATCTTCCTTTATCCTGTAGGTGGCGTGAGCCACGCCCTCTTCGTCGATATATGCAGTCTCGATGAGCAGCATCGGTTCTCTGTGTGGGAGGAATTTCTTGATCTCCTCCTTGTCCATCAAAGGTGTCATTCTCTCTTCGTTTTTAGTCTTCGAATCTTCTGAAAGCTATGCACGCGTCGTGACCACCGAATCCGAAAGAGTCGGAGATACCGATGGTAAGGTCGGCCTTGACCGCCTCGTTAGGAGTATAGTCGAGATCGCATTCCGGGTCCGGAGTGTCGAGGTTGATGGTCGGAGGGCAGATTCCGTCACGCAATGCCAGAAGGGTAGCGATGGCCTCGGCCGCTCCGGCAGCGCCGAACATATGCCCGGTCATTGACTTGATGGAACTGATGTGGGCCTTGTATGCGTAGTCGCCGAGAGCGATCTTGTAGGCAAGGGTCTCGGCAGCGTCGTTGAGTTTCGTGCCTGTGCCGTGGGCGTTGATGTACATTACGTCCTTATCCTTGTCGAAGCCGGCCTCCTCGAGAGCCAGCGCGATGCACTTGGACTGTGTCGTGCCGTCCGGCCTCGGTGCAGTGGAGTGGTAGGCATCGCAGGTGTTGCCATATCCGACCATCTCTCCGAGGATCCTGGCTCCGCGTGCCTTCGCGTGCTCATATTCCTCGAGTACCAGCGAGGCGGAACCGTCTCCCATCACGAAACCGGCGCGGTTCGCATTGAAAGGAAGGGATGCATATTTCGGGTCGTCAGCCCTTGAGAGGGCCTTGGCGTTTGCGAATCCGGCGATTCCGATAGGAATGGTTGCGTTTTCGCAGCCTCCGGTGATGATAGCATCGGCATATCCGTGGCGTATCGCCCTGTAAGCTTCTCCGATGGCATTGGTGGAGGTGGCGCAGGCCGTGACGATGTCAAGGCAAGGACCCTGGGCGTGGTTGAGGATGGCAATGTGTCCGGCTGCGATGTTGGAGATCATCGTAGGTATGAACAAAGGAGAGATCCATTGTCCGGAAGGGTCTTCGATCATCTTGGCGATTTCCCTGTACTGGGTTGCGAATCCTCCGATTCCCGAGCCGAAGTAGACTCCCAGCCTGAAAGGATCGATGTTCTGTCCTTCTCCCTGGCTGACCAGACCTGACTGGGTAACCGCCTGGTAGGCAGCTGCAACACCATATTGGGTGAACAGGTCCTGCTTCCTGCTGAAAGGTTTGTCCATCCCGAAATCTTCAGGTTTGAAGTCACGGATCCTTCCGGCAATCTTGACCGGCAGGTCATCGGTAGGATATTCGGTGATATAGTCGATACCGCAATAACCCTCGCAAAGATTCTTCCAGAAAGTAGGGACGTCATTTCCGACAGGGGATATAACGCCCATACCAGTAATTACAACTCTTTTGTCCATATAATCAGTATAATATCTTCAAAGATAATAATTTCTGTCAAATTACCATTCAACTACCGCGGCTCCTGAGAGCAATCCCGCCCCGAAAGCACTGAATACCAGGAGATCTCCCTTCTTGAACATACCCTTGCGGTTGCACTCGTCCAGGAGGATCGGGCAGGATGCGGAAGAAGAATTGCCGTGGTCCGTGATGTTCACGGGGAACTTCGATGCGGGTTCCTTGAGAAGGTCGATGATGGAATCGATGATCCTCTGGTTGGCCTGATGTATCATATACCAGTCCACATCTTCCTTGGTGTAGCCGGTTTCCTTCAGGAGGCCTTCAACACCGGTCGTGCAGGCTTCCACAGCGAAGCGGAACACCTCGCGGCCTTTCATCTGCATAGGGACACTTTCTTCCTTCTTGGTGACATAAGGGGTGTCGACCAGGGTCCTGGTCATCCAGATCTTCTCCGAATCAGGCTCGGCGTGGAGCCTGGTACCCTTGATGTTGTCGCCTTCGGTCAGCACGACCGCTCCGGCGCCGTCGCCGAACAGCACGCAGGTCGCCCTGTCTTTCCAGCTGGCCATCCTGGAGGGCTCCTCGATGCAGGCGATAACTACGTTCTTGACCTTCCCGGCCTTGTAGTACGTTTCCGCCATATCCAGGGCATAGATGAAGCCTGGACAGGCGCAGTTGATATCGAACATCGGGCAGCTCATTCCGAGTTTCTCAGCCACGATGCAGCTCATTCCCGGGGTTATGTATTCGGACACGACGTTCGACACGATGAACAGGTCGATATCCTTGACATCGAGGCCTGACATATCCAGGGCCTTCCTTACGGCTTCGGCCCCGAGGTCTTCAAGGTTTTCGTCGGAAATTACGTGTCTCGACTTTATGCCGGTGCGAGGCAGGATCCATTCGTCGCTCGTGTCCAGGAATCCGGTAAGCATATCGTTCGTGACCAGTTTCCGAGGTATGGCGCTGCCTGTTCCGATTATTCTCATATCTTCGCTTTTATATTTATAGCAGGCAAAAATACCAACCCTCTTCGGCACCCCAAAATATATGTGGTGAATTGATGCCATTATTGGCAATACCCATACATTCAGTGGCGATTTCGCCTGATTTGTGGCGAAATCCCTGTTTTAGGAATCCCTGAAATATGCTATATTTGTAAACTTTTCGGAAAGACATGGCCTCGCCGACCAAACAATTGCCTGAATATTTCAGGGGGAAGAACCAGTTGACGAACACCGTGACATTCGCGGCGTTCTTCTCCATCGTATTCCTCCTCCTGAGCCTCCCTTTCTCCCACAACAGCTGGATGGCCCTGGGCAATTCCCGGTTCTTCGTGTTCACCGTGCTCTTCGCCACCGGCTCCCTGCTTCTGGTAGTCCTGAGCAAGTATCTGATGTACAGGACGAGGAACAAGATCCGGATGACATATCTCGGTTACATATCCTGGTGCCTTGCCGAAATCCTCATAATCTGCCTCGCATATTCCTTCATCACGGTTCCCATCACCGGGATAGGCTGGGACCAGTTCCCGAAGACGCTGGGCAACGCCTTGCTGTACGGACTCATATCCCTTGCCATACCTTACATCTTCTCCGGGATGTATTTCGCCCTCCAGGACAAGAACCAGACTATCAGGCTGATGAACTACAGCAACGTCGTGCTGGATGAAAGCGTGACTCCTTCGAAACTCGAGAAGATCACCCTCTTCGACAACAGCGGGGACCTCAAGCTCTGCGTCAGCGCCTCGAACCTCTATTACATCGAATCGGATGACAACTACATAATCGTCTGGTACACCGACGGCAAGGTAGGATTGAAGAGGTATATGCTCCGGTGCCGCCTGAAGACCGTGGAGGAAAGCTTCAAAGGCAGCAGCCTCGTACGCTGCCACCGCAAGTATATCGTCAATATGGACAAGGTGAGGGTGCTCCGCAAGGAGAAGGACGGGTACGAACTCGATCTGGACAACGATTCCATCCCTCCGATTCCTATCACGAAGACGTATTCGGAGAATGTCCTCGGGCACTTCAACAGCAACCCGAGGCGTTCAATGGAATAAGCTGTATCTTAGCGTGTGAGCCTGTCGAGGGCCAGTTCCACCAAAGCGCGTACCTGCGGCTTGTAGTCAGGGTTGCTGCTCTTCAGATAGCGGTTGGCGATCGCACAGCAGACAGTTCCCGCATCGTGGCCGAGATGCTTGGCCAGTCCGGCGACCGCGGAACTCTCCATCTCGAAATTCGTTATCCTGTAGTCCTGGAACCTGAAAGATTCGAATTTTTCAAGCATATCGGGCATTGCCAGCCCAAGTCTTACGACCCTGCCCTGGGGACCGTAGAATCCCGGCGCTGAGATCGTAACTCCCTTGACGGTGCAGTCTTCGAACCTTTCGATCAGTTTGTCGCTTGCCTTTACGAAATAGGGAGACGGGAGATTCTTGTCCCAGTTCACGTGTTCCTTGAACGCGTTTTCCATCTCCAGGTTGGAGATGCTGTCCCTGTCAGCATACCAGTTCAGGAGGCCGTCGCAGCCGACCGAATAGTGTGAGAATATGGGACTTCCGAGCGGGATGTCCGGCTGGACCGCTCCGGTGGTCCCTATCCTGAGGATGGTCAGGGCGCGGTGCTTCTTCCTGGCCTCGCGGGTCTTGAAGCTGACGTTGGCAAGCGCGTCGAGCTCGGTAATCACTATGTCGCAGTTGTCCGTTCCGATGCCGGTGGAAAGGACCGTAAGCCGTTTCCCGTTGAACTTTCCGGTAGTGGATACGAATTCCCTCGAAGCACGGCGGAACTCTATGTCCGAGAGGTACTCGGCTACCATATCTACCCTTCCCGGATCCCCGACCAGGATTACCAGGTCAGCCAGCTCCTCTGGTTTGAGGTGGATGTGGAAAGCGGATCCGTCGTCGTTGATTATAAGTTCTGATTCCGGTATTCTCATATGGCAACAGTTTTAATGTATATGCCAAATATAAGAATTTTCGGAGGAAATAACTATTTTTGCAATATGTGGCAAAGAATACAGACATTGTACCTGGCTGTCGCGACAGGTCTTGCCGTGGCGCTTTTCTTCAGCGTCAAGGCTTTCGCGCTCGGCCCCGGCGGAGCCCACGTCGAGGAGTATAAATATATCCAGTTCATCCCGTACCTCGTGCTCCTTATCATAATCACCATCCTCCAGCTGATCGCCCTTTTCTCTTTCAACGTGAGGGTGCTCCAGATGCGTACCGCGGTACTCGCCGGTATCCTCCTGGTCGCCTTGCAGGCCTGGCTGGCTGTCGACTATTTCGCGACAAGTGATTCACTGATATTCAAGTGGACGGCGATATTCCCGCTGGTGGCAGCGATATGCGACTTCCTGGCCGCAAGGTACATCCTCCGGGACCAGCTGCTCGTCGAAAGTATTTCAAGGTTGAGGTCGAAGAAGAAGAACCGCAAGATCTAAGGGACCGGATCGTAGCCGGAACCACCCCACGGATTGCATCTGAGGACTCTCCATACGGTGAGCCCCAGTCCTTTTATAGGGCCCCACTTGCGGAAAGCTTCGATCGCGTAGGTCGAGCAGGACGGTTCGAACCTGCAAGTCTTGGGGATATAAGGCCCTATGCACTTGCGGTAGAAAACGATCAATGCCAGGAAAGGCGCGATCGCTATCTTGCGCACTACCTGGCGCCAGTGCGGGATACTACTGCTGTCTTTCATTGCCAATTCTTCTCAAGATGGATTCCACTTGCTCGGTTACGGTTTGGAAATCAAGTATTTCCGGAGTATTGTAAAGGAACAGGACGCTGACCCCTGACGGTGGCAGCAGTTCCTTGCGGGTCCTGTAGGCCTCGCGGATACGCCGCTTCAGCAGGTTCCTCCTTACCGCCCTCTTGAACAGACGCTTGGGGACGGATACCATCATCCTGTTCGGAGTGCCTTCTCCGTCGGGCGGGATCTGGAAGCAGTACTTCAGGCCGGACGTGAACCCCCAGCGGCCCTTGGACATCAGAGCCGAAACCGATACCTTTCCGCAAAGGCGTTCCGATTTCGGTAGGGTGTTCATCCGATGCTTATTTCTGTTTTTCCAGGTACAGTTCGATGGCGCGGGCTACGGAAGGAGCTTCCGGGGTAGGGGCCTTGACATCGATTACGAGTCCGGCCTCCTCCATCGCCTTGACGATGGATTTGCCGTAGGAAACGAACTTGATGTCTCCCTGCTTGAACTCCGGGAAGTTCTCATACAGGGACTTGACGTCGTATGGGTTGTAGAATACGACCATATCGAAACCGGTGAGGTCCAGGTCCTTGAGGTCCTGAGGGACACTCTTTACGAACACCGCCGTCTTGTATTCGAGTTCCTTCTCGTCCATCAGGCCCGTGAGGGAGGAACTGTTGCTCGAATCGGACTGGGTCACCAGGAACTTCTCGTCCTTGTGCTTCGTCCCGATCTGGGCGATGACGGATGCCGGGGTGCCGTCGCCGTAGAATATCTTGCGCTTCCTGTAAACGATGTGCTTCTGGAGGTACATAGCTACGGCTTCCGTAGTGCAGAAATACTTCATCGTCTCCGGAACCTTCACCCTCAATTCCTCGCAAAGACCGTAGAATGCGTCGATGGCGTGCCTGGAGGAGAAGATGATGGCAGTATAATCCAGGATATTGATCCTCTGTGACCTGAATTCCCTGGAAGTGAGTGGCTCGATCAGGAAGAACTGCCGGAAAGTGATGTCAACGCCGAACTTCTCCTTGAGAGCCGTGTAGGGGGCTTCATTGAGGGGACTGCGCTGCGATATCAGAATCTTTTTAATTGCCATATTCCTGAGTTTTCGTCCTTTCCCCCGGGGCTACAGGAGCCTGGCTGAAATCACCAGCGCGAGGGTCGGGATCAATTCAAGGCCGCAAAGATACAAAAATGTTGAAAAAGGATTGCAAGCCGAGGCGAAAATCTGTCCTCTTCGCATAATGTAGAAGACGTATGATACGCCAGTTACGTACAGAAGGACGGTCCTGGTGCGCTCTGCATCACCGGTCAGGGCATTCACCGCCGCTCCGGTTAGGAACAGCAGGAAGAAAAGCATTATGCAGTAGTTGAAAAACGATCTGTTGGCAGCCACGAAGGCTTTGGAACCGTAGTTGTGCATTTCCAGCTGCCAGTTGAGGAAGGCCCTTAACAGCAGGTACAGGAACATTACTCCGGTGACTGCGGCGAAGCGGAGGATGGGGCTGAACCTGTCCAGGAAGTCAGGACTGTAGAGGTCATAGGAATATACGACCATGCACAGGGGTACCAGCAGCACCGCCGCCACCGTATTGCGGCTTCGGCTCAGCTGCAGGCTGTCTTCCAGTTCGAGGTCGTTCTTCCATCTCCAGACCGAGGCTGTCATCACCGGGAATATCTTGATGAAACTCCCGATGTTCACCAGGAACAGGAGGGTGAACAGGACCGCGAGACCGCAGAATATGGGGTTGTCGAGCATCGCTTCCACCATCAGTTCCCTCTCTTGGCGTTGTATCCCAGTTCCTTCAGCAGGGCTGTCACCCTGTCACGGAAATCTCCCTGGACAGTGATCTCTCCGTCCTTGGCGGAACCGCCGACACCGCACTTGACCTTCAGTGTCCTGCCCAGTGCAGCGAGGTCCTCCTGCGTTCCTACGAATCCGCTCACGAGGGTGACCTGCTTGCCGGACCGGTTCCTCCTGTCTATCGACACGACGAGCCTCTGCCTGGATGGCTCCAGGGTCTCGGTCTCTTCGTCCCCTTCCTTGGAGTACTCGAAATCGGGATTGGTCGAATAGACCACGCCCAGCCTCTGTTTCCAGTCATTCCCGTCTTTCATTTATTGCATCTATTTTTGCAAAGATAGCGAATCCTTTTGTATCTTTGTCTGATTATACACACAATAATTTATGGACAGCAAGATATTCAGGAAGTGGAATCTGGCAGTTGGAGCGGTGGTTTTCGCCATCTCCGCCTTCACGTACCTTTCCACCATCGAACCGACCGCTTCCTTCTGGGATTGCGGTGAGTTCATAGCGTCATCATACAAACTGGAAGTGGGCCATCCTCCGGGAAACCCTGTATTCCAGCTTATAGCGAGGCTGTTCACGATGTTCACCGGTCCTGACAAGGCTGCAGTGATGGTGAATTCGATGAGCGCACTGTGCTCGGCGTTGACGATATTCTTCCTGTATCTTACCATAGTGTTCTTCATCAGGCGCCTCATCCTTCCGAAGCCGGGCGCCGGAGCAGGGGAGCCGGAGTATTCGACGGGCCAGGCGGTCGCCATCTACGGCAGCGCCGCGGTAGGGGCCCTTGCATACTGCTTCTCCGATACCTTCTGGTTCTCAGCGGTAGAAGGTGAAGTATATGCGATGTCCTCCCTGTTCACCGCCCTTGTCGTCTGGTGTATGACAAAGTGGTATGAGGAAGAGGACAGGCGCTATTCCAACAGATGGATCGTGCTGATCTCGTTCCTTATGGGACTGTCCATAGGAATCCACCTGCTGAATCTCCTGGCCATCCCGATGCTCGTGTTCATGTATTACTACAAGATGCAGGAGGACAAGCCTTACACTTTCAAGGACTGGTTGAAGATCCTCCTTCTCTCGATGGTGATACTGGGACTGCTGTTCTACGTGCTGGTTCCTATGGTTCCGAAGACCGCGGCATTCGTGGACAGGCTGTTCGTGAACGGGCTTGGAATGCCATACAACAGCGGAGCGGCAATATTCATGGTAGCTCTGCTCGCCCTCTGTTTCTGGGGCCTTTTCAAGACCCTGAAGAAGGGGAAGGTTTTCTGGAATACGCTCCTCCTGTGCACCACTACCGTGCTCATCGGCTTCTCCATATTCAGCGTGATCATCATCCGCTCCTGTGCGAAGACTCCTACCAACGAGTACCAGCCTGACAATCCTTACACCCTCGTGCGCTATCTCTCCCGCGAGCAGTACGGATCGACCCCTCTGCTCTACGGCCAGTATTTCGGCGCTCCGTACGAACTGGAGCAGAAAGAATACTGGGCACCCCTGAACGGGAAGTACAAGAAGGTCCCGAGCCCGTATGACGCGGTCTATTCCAGGGAAGGCAAGATGCTGTTCCCAAGGATGTACAGCAGCGACGACAAGGCCATCAAGTTCTATCAGGCATATATGGGCAACAAGGGGAAGACAGTCCCCGGAGCCCAGTACAAGAAACCTACCTTCGGGACAAACCTTGCGTACTTCTTCGACTTCCAGCTCGGCTGGATGTACTGGAGGTACTTTATGTGGAACTTCGTCGGACGCCAGAACGAGATACATTCTCCGTCGGCCGATCTGTTCACCGGCAACTGGGAGAGCGGCATAAAATTCATCGACGAACTCCATCTAGGGGACCAGTCCGAAGCACCTAAATGGCTGAAGGAGAACAAGGGGAAGAACCATCTTTTCTTCCTCCCGCTGCTACTCGGTATACTGGGTCTGGTGTTCCAGTTCGACAAGGACAAGCGCGGGTGCTGGCTGGTATTCCTGCTCTTCGTGATGACAGGAATCGCTGTCGTGGTGTATCTTAACCAGGCGCCGTTCCAGGTGCGTGAGAGGGATTACGCCTATGCCGGTTCCTTCTTCTCGTTCTCGATCTGGATCGGCCTGGCCGTTGCCGGATTGTATTCGTGGATAACCGAGGCCCGCAAGGGCAAAGGGGAACTGGTGACAGCCGTGGCCGCGACTGCGGTCTGCCTGTTCGTGCCTGCTCTGATGTGCGCCCAGGAATGGGACGACCACGACCGCAGCAACCGCTACACCGCCGTCGAGATAGCCAAGAACTACCTCAATTCCGTCGGTCAGGGAGGCCTCCTCATCACCCACGGAGACAATGATACCTTCCCTCTCTGGTATGTCCAGGAAGTAGAAGGCTTCAGGAACGACGTAAGGATATGCAATACCTCCCTCCTGGGTACCGACTGGTACATCGACCAGATGAGGTATCCGATCAACAATTCTCCTGCGCTTGACCTCAGCATCGGTCAGGAGCAGTATCTCTACGGCACCAACGAGTGGGTCCCTATCCAGGACAACCGCAACCAGCCGATCCTGCTGTCCGACTGCATTACCGTATTCAAGCATCCGTCCGCAAAGATCCAGTTCGGCGACGGAAGGAAGCTCGACTACTGGGTGTCCAGGAAGATGATCATCCCTGTCGACAAGGAGAACTGCCTCAAGAGCGGGATAGTCAGCGAGAAGTTCGCTTCCGAGATTCCGGATTCGATAGTCATCGAGATACCTGAGAGCAAGAATTACCTCAGCAAGCAGGAACTCTGGATGCTGGACTTCCTTTCAACCTACAAGTGGGACCGTCCGGTGAGTATGCTCAACCAGGGCGGCGACCTGAACATCGGCATCAAGGATTATCTGATGTACGAAGGGTTCTCCTACAAGCTGATACCTATCCGCAACAAGGTCCAGTCGATGGATGTCGGCCTTGTCGATACTGACGAGCTTTACTCCAAGCTGACGGAGTCCTATTCCTTCGATGCGCTAGCCCGGACGGATTACATGGTCGATTACCAGAACATCTACACCTTCCTCGGTGTGATGTCCATCAGGAACCTGTTCGTGTCCTCCGCGAACGCCTTCATCGATGCCGGAGAGAACGACCGGGCGGAAGAGATGCTGGACAAGTGCCGGGATATCATGAAACCGGAGCAGTTCCCGTACGACAATTCGGTTTTGGGATGGGCTTCCAACGCTTTCTTCCCGATCGAGATGGTGAAGGATTACTACATCCTCGGCAAGCCGGAGAAAGCCAAGGCCGTGGCTGAACAACTCTCCGGAGAGCTGCTCGAGGCCATCGGATTCTACGCAGACTTCCTGCCTGAATCCAAGAGCGATTTCGAGTATTGCTGCCGCTTGATCTACTACCTGTCTTCCGAGGTGGAGAAGGCCGGCGATGCCGAATATGCGGAACAGATCGAGAGCTACCTGGCCGCCTTCCTTGCGGCCAATGGTTGACGTCCTACCTTGAAAGACGCACGAATATGCTCAGGGGCAGGTTCTTTCCGAACTTGTCCCTGAGTATCAGTTCTCCAGAATCGAGTCCGTCTCCGGAATGCAGGCCCAGGGCTTCCCTGACGACCGTTTCCCCGAGGATGGCGGAAAATCCGTTCGAATAGAGGTTGAGGACGAGGAAAGAGTTTTCCGGCGCGAGTATGTGGCCCACGTTCTTCATCATATCGAAGAGGCACTCGTCCAGTTTCCATTTCTCCCCGTCGGGTCCGTGTCCGTATGCCGGGGGATCCAGGATGATACCCTGGTACAGGTTGCCGCGCCTTTCTTCACGCCTGGCGAATTTCATGGCATCCTCTATGACCCAGCGGATGCCGTCCAGGCCGCTCCGGTCCTGGTTCTCGTGTGCCCAGGTGACTACCTGGCGGACTGAGTCCAGATGGGTTACGTCGGCTCCTGCGCACCTTGCCGCAAGCGATGCGGCTCCGGTGTAGGCGAAGAGATTGAGCACTTTCGGTCTCTCACCTGAAGCGGCTGCGATGGAAGCCGTCTTCCTGAATATCCAGTTCCAGTTCGGAGCCTGTTCGGGGAATACCCCGACGTGCTTGAACGAAGTGAGTCCCAGCCGGAGGCGGAAATCCGGAGCATCTTTCCCCGAGTACCTTATCCACCACTGGTCGGGCATCTTGCGGAGCCTTTCCCAGGTTCCGCTGTCCTCCTTTCCGGCTTTGCCGAAACCGGCACCGGGAGTGAAGCGGGTATGCACGAGACGGCCCCACTGTTCTTCGCTCAAAGTCTTATCCCACAAAGCCTTAGGCTCAGGGCGCGCGAGGATGAATTCTCCGAACCTTTCGAGCTTCTCACCCCTGCCGGAGTCCAGGAGCTCGTAGTCCTTCCAATTTTCAGACGGAAATTCTATGGTCATAGTTCTGCAAAGTTAAAAAAAAAGTAAATTTGGTACCGAAAAATTACAGAAGTAAACTTAAAAAGTTATGCAACAGCACATCGACACTTACGATTTCAAAGGAAAGAAGGCCATCGTCAGGGTTGACTTCAACGTCCCGCTCGACGAAGAATTCAACATCACGGACGATACCCGCATACGCGCCGCCCTTCCAACCCTCAAGAAGGTTCTCGCGGAAGGAGGCTCACTTATACTTATGTCCCATCTGGGCCGCCCGAAAGGAGTCGACGCCAAGTTCTCCCTCAAGCATATCGTGGACCACGTTTCCGAATGCCTCGGAGTTCCGGTCCAGTTCGCGGATGACTGCCAGAAGGCTGACGCACAGGCAGCCGCTCTCAAGCCGGGAGAGGTCCTGATGCTCGAGAACCTCAGGTTCTACGCCGAGGAAGAGGGCAAGCCGAGGGGACTGGCTGATGACGCCACCGAAGAGGAGAAGAAGGCTGCCAAGAAGGCCGTCAAGGAGAGCCAGAAGGACTTCGTCAAGAAGCTGGCTTCATATGCCGACTGCTACATCAACGATGCATTCGGTACCGCCCACAGGGCACACGCATCCACAGCGCTGATCGCCGGGTATTTCCCTCAGGACAAGATGTTCGGTTACCTGATGGAGAAGGAGATCGCAGCTATCGAGAACGTCCTGAAGAACGCCCGCCGTCCGTTCACCGCCATAATCGGAGGTTCCAAGGTGTCCAGCAAGCTGGCAGTCCTGGAGAACCTTCTCGGTAAGGTCGACAACCTCATCATCTGCGGTGGTATGGGATATACCTTCATCAAGGCTGAAGGCGGAAGCATCGGCGACTCGCTCCACGAGGATGACCTCATCCCTCAGGCAAAGGAGATAATGCTGAAGGCACAGGATCTCGGAGTGAACGTCTCACTCTCCGTCCAGACCCGTGTCACCCAGGAATTCACCAACGATACTCCGGTGAAGGTTGTACCTTCCCACGCCATTCCTGACGGGTGGGAGGGAATGGACTGCGGCCCTGCTTCCATCGAGAACTGGGCAAGGATCATACTCGCTTCCAAGACCATCCTTTGGAACGGTCCTGCAGGAGTGTTCGAAATGCCTAACTTCGCAGTAGGTACCGAGAAGATCGCCGGCCTGGTAGCCCAGGCTACCGCTCACGGCGCGTATACCCTCGTAGGCGGAGGTGATTCCGTCGCTGCCGTCACCAAGATGGGATATGCCGACAAGGTCAGCTATGTGAGCACCGGAGGCGGTGCGATGCTCGAAGCCATCGAAGGGAAGGATCTTCCTGGAATAGCTGCAATCCGTGACTAGTTTAGCGATGGACCTGCTTTTCGTACACTGGAACATGAATCCGGAAATATTCCGGATAGGGGGCTTCGCCGTAAGGTGGTACGGCCTCCTGTTCGTGTCCGGATTCATCCTGGGATACTGGATGTTCATCAAGTTCTTCGACAACGAGAAACTTGACAAGGAAATCCTGGATCCGCTCCTCTTCACCCTGCTGATCGGTACGCTGGTCGGTTCCCGTCTCGGTCACTGCCTGTTCTACCAGCCGGATTACTATTTCGGGTCCTGGAAAGGATTCCTTGAGATTTTCGCGGTGTGGAACGGTGGCCTCGCCAGCCACGGTGGTGCCCTGATGCTGGTCCTGTGTATGTGGTGGTTCGCCAGGAAGTACGGAAAGAAAAACCACATCGATTTCCTCTGGATCCTGGATCACCTTGCGATAGCAGTCGCTTTCGCAGGAGCATTTATCAGGTTGGGAAACCTCTGCAATTCAGAGATTTATGGTAATGTCACCAATCTCCCCTGGGGAT
>JAGDBQ010000080.1 GCA_017958985.1 Bacteroidales bacterium | reverse complement strand
TCAGCTTGAGTTCGGTGCCCAGGGAACCCCTCAGCCTGTTGATATAGGCATCCGAATATCCGAGGAAAGAGTAGTCCGAATATGCCTGGCTCGCGGTGCTCCAGGTGGCGCTGCAGGCAGGGTCGTTGAATACGTTCCTCAGCTCTGCATAGGCGTATGGCGTCCAGGCGTGGATTCCCTTGTAAGCGACCTTGAGACGACTTTTAAGCGCAATGGAATTCGGAGTGTCCTGGAACCTGTTGTTCACGTCGCGGTGCGTCAGCTGAAGCCTCTCCTTTAGGGATATGCGCCAGTCACCGGCCTTGAATCCCACAGTGGCATTCCCATAGAAACGGTGACGGATCTTCCATTCGTCCGACGAGTTCCTGTTCTCCATGAATATGTATCCGGCGCCCACCTTCAGGTATTCGTTCAGCTTGTAAGTGAAACCGGTGCCTGCCTGGAGCCTTCCGAGTTCGGAGAAGTTGTCCCTCATCCTGGCTTCCGCTTCCACCGTCCAGTGGAAACCCTTCTTGATCTTCGCGTCGGCTGTGACGTTCAGCCTGGCCCCGAAGTCGGTCTCCAGCTCATTGTCTGTGCCCTGAGCCCTCAAACCAAGCGGCAGGACTGCCATCAAGGCGAGCGATAATATGATCCGTTTATCCATATTCCGCAATATAGTCATTATTTTTTGATTATCAGTGTCCGCCCGGGCCCCCGCCTCCAGGTCCGCCTCCAGGACCGCCGCCACCGCTGTAGCTGCCGAGGCTGACCTTGGAGCCTCCGGTGATTCCCGAGGTGGCCCATACGCCGTTGCAATATGTGGCGCCTTCTACGTTTACGCTCTTGTAACCATTTGATAATGAAGGCGCTGTTACGGCTACGGAGGAGACTCCTGCCGGAAGCTTGAAGGCTGCGGAATATGAACTGCCGTTGTGCAGGGCGTTCCAACTACCTGCCGTCCCGCTCAGGGAATATATTGTTTGGGAAGAAGAGTAACTGTTTTCCAAACCTCCATAGGCAACCACGGTGGCTCCGCTTTGGATGTACAGTTTGTAACCGCCTTCTGTATTGGCATCGAGGGCTACTTCAGGATTACCCTTCGTGCAGATGGCCATCACATATCCGCCGGAGATCTTCAAGTCTCCGTTGGCGTCCATTGCGTCATTCTGTGATGAATAAGCATATACATATCCGCCTGTAATGTCCATTTCACCGAGGCTGTTGATTGCGTCGTCGCCGGATGATGTAACGAAGGTTTCTCCTCCGGAGATGGTCAGAATTCCCTTACATTCGATGCCTTCGGAACTGGCTGCACTTACCACGACCGACCCACCGCTTATGGTAAGGTTTCCGGCACTGCCGGTGACTTTTGCCCGTTCGCCGCTGCCGCTCTTGGTTACCCAGCCTATCTTGATGCCCTTGCAGGAAACATCGTTGACCTCCTTTCCGGATGTAGTGACGGTTAACTCTCCTCCGCTGATGTAACTGTCCGATACTGAGTGGGTCTCCTCATCGTAGTCATAACTGCCGGCGTGTACACCTTTCCCTCCAGTTCCGGTATTCTTGATCGAGACCGTACCTCCGGTCATCCCGAAGTAATTGTCAGCCTTGATACCCGCGGTGCCTTTGTATTCTGCATCTTCGCTGTCATAAGCGACTCCGCCGGTGACGGAGATATTGTGCGTTCCTCCTTGCACCAGGACGTAATCGTCGGATGCTATGCCTTTCTTCTTGGCGGCAGCCACTGATATCGTAAGGTTGCCCCCGCTCAGCTGGACGTAGTCTTTACCCTTGATCCCGTGTCCCGCAGAACTTGATGACGTAAGGTTGAGCGACGGACCATCCATTATCCTAATATAGTCGTCTGACGTTATGCATCCCTTCTCTTGCTTGTTGATGGCATTGACCGTAAGCGAGCCTCCGCCGCTGATCACGAGTTGCCCCTCGCTGAATATCACAGCCTTCATATCCTCATCGTTGCTGGTGGAATATGCGGCGGAAGTTCCGTCGGCAAGGGTGTTGGAACCTTCCACCATCAGGAACGTACGTTTCCCGCTTTGGTTGTCAATTACGGCTCCGTCCGGATTCGTGATGGAAACCCCGTTCAGAAGGATTGCTTGCTTCCTCGCACTGTACAACTTGAAACTGCCGTTTGAAGTGTTCCCGGATAGTTCATATACAATGCACTCGTCTCCGGTGTTGCTGACAGTGACTTTGTTGCCGTTCACGGTAACGTAACCGAAATGGTCGCCTGTCACGGTCGCCCCTCCTGAGGAATATGCGATGCGTATCAGCCGGGTGAATACGGTATTGGAAATGTCGTCATCCGACGAACTGTCACCGGTACTGGCGAACGAGTAGTTTCCGGCCCCTTCATCGGTACCGTTCGTGACGACCAGCGAGTATGAGGCGGTCGCCGTCTTGTAGGTGCCGTTCCCGGCGAAAGTGGCGGAAATAGTTGTAGATCCGGTAGATAGAAGCGTTATCTTACCGTCTTGCGCTATAGTTGCCACTGTGGTGTTGCTTGAAGAGTAGGAAACGTCCAGGCCGTAGGTGTTGGTAAGGACGGGAAAAGAGTTGTCTTCATCTATATTGGCTACGTACGCAGAGGCACTCCAGAAGAAACCCGGGTCCTCCTGTGTCGGAGTTATGCTGTCGTCGGTTTCGATCAGGTCGCCCTGGCAGCCGGAGATGCTGATTAATATAAATAAGGCGGCCAATCGCATTGGCCGTTTGTTCAAAGGTCTCATGGTAATGCATGTTTAGTTCGCTATCCAATAATAGCAAACATCGCTCCTCGCAGGAATAAAATCAACGAAACAGGTTTATTATCAGGTGAAACCCTGATTGGCCTCTACTTCTCATTCTCGGACTGGCCGCCGTGCAGGTACTTGAAACGCCTGATCTTCTGGGTGGCAGTCTTCTCGAATGATTCCTTCATGGCGTTCACTTCGCCGATCTTGGATTGCTTGCTGACCCTTTTGTTGACATAGTCCATGACCGCCTTCTTCCGGGCCTCGAGCTTTTCATAGAACTGCTCTTCCTTCTCGAGAGTGTTCCAGTCCACGAACTCTTCGTCGAATTTCACCAAGGCTACGAGCTTGCCGTCCCTTTCGATGACCAAGGACTCTTCGACGCCCCTTATGTCGTTGATAACCTGCTCGATTTCCTCCGGATATATATTCTCGCCCGATGGGCCGACTATCATGTTCCCGAGGCGTCCTTTGATGTAGTACCTTCCTTTGGAATCGACGCATGCCAGGTCGTTGGTGCGGAACCAGCCGTCATCGGTAAGGGCGGCACGGGTCCTTTCGGGATCCCGGTAATATCCGAGCATCACGTTGTCGCCCTTGGCGATTATCTCGCCCTCGCCGGTCACCGGGTTCACGTTCTGGAGCTTCACCTCCACATTGTATGCGGGAACGCCGATGGAACCTACCACCGTCTTTCCGACGCAGGCATTCGTGATCAGGGGAGCGGTCTCGGTAAGTCCGTATCCGATGGCATAAGGGAACCTGGCCTTGTTGAGGAACTCCTCGACGGTCGGATCCAGTTTCGAACCTCCGATTCCGAAGAACTTCAGCTTGCCGCCGAAGGTCTTGTACAGCTTCTTCCCGATCAGCCAGTACAGGAGCCACGGCGCCTTTTTCTTGAGCCACGACAGAGTCTTGCTCTTTTCGACCGTAGGCACGACGCTGTTCTTGTATATCTTCTCGATGATGAGCGGAACGGCGCACATTATCGTAGGCCTCACGTCCTTCATCGCTTTCATCAGGATGGAAGGAGTA
>JAGDBQ010000079.1 GCA_017958985.1 Bacteroidales bacterium | reverse complement strand
CGCTTCGACATCGGCAATCTGGAGAGCTACCGCAGCGTCTGCGACACCTACCGGGGCATCATAGAATAATCGAAATCGTAGAAGTCAGCGTGTTTTCCGGGAGTCCCCGTCGCATAGAGACCGAGGAATATCCCGGTAAAACCGGAATGCCGTCTCGCTGCTGAGGTAGCGGGTGTTCATCTGGCAGAGCCACCTGTATTCCAGACTCACGGCCAGCAGGAAAGAGATGAAAGTCGTCATATGAGCAAATATGCGCAAAATACTCAATGGTCGGTGAAAATGACTATATTTGTAGGTCAAGTTAATAGTATTGAACGATATGGATCCAAGAGTAGAAAGGATACACAAGGCTGCGGATTTCATCAGGGATATCCTTGAACCGGCCGGCTTGCTGCCGAAGGTGGGAATCGTCCTGGGGAGCGGCCTGGGCAAACTGACGGACATTATCGAGAATCCCGTCACGATCCCTTACAAGAATATTCCGGGCTTTCCGGTGTCTACGGCCATAGGCCACAAGGGCAACTTCATCGCAGGGTTCCTGTCCGGCAAGCCGGTGATCGCGATGCAGGGGCGCCTGCATTACTATGAAGGCTACGACACGGACACGGTGACTCTCCCGATCAGGGTTATGAAAGTGCTTGGGATCGAGTATCTTTTCGTTTCCAACGCGGCCGGTGGAGTGAATACGTCCTTCCATACCGGGGACCTGATGATAATCACCGACCATATCAATATGATTCCGAATCCGCTGATAGGTCCCAATATGGAAGAGTTCGGTCCGAGATTCCCGGATATGACAAGGCCGTATGATCCTGATATCATAGCACTTGCGGAGGAACTTGGCAAGGAGATGGGCATTCTTCTTCAGAAGGGAGTCTATTTCGCCTGCACAGGACCGACTTACGAGACTCCCCACGAGTACAAGTATATGCGGATAGTCGGTGCCGACGCGGTCGGTATGTCCACAACTCCCGAGGTCATCGTGGCCAGGCATTCGGAGATTCCGGTATTCGGAATGTCCGTAATCACGGATGTTGCTCACGAGGGAGACGATGACTATGTCACCGACGGAGAGGAGATAGTGAAGCAGGCAGATGCTGCCGCAGACAAGATGACTGCCCTTTTCGCAGCTATCATAGGGAAACTTAAGTAAAACCAGATTTCAATGAAGAGAATCATTCTAGCAGCCGCCTTGCTCTTGAGTCTTGCGGCGGGTGCGCAGACGCGCCAGGAGCGCCTTACCGGTCACGTATATTATCTTGCCAGCGATGAACTGCAGGGTCGCAAGGCCGGCACCGAATTCGCCCGCATGGCCGCAGATTACATTATCGGCCATTATTCCCAGATAGGCCTGAAGCCATTTTTCGGCGAGTGGACGGTTCCTTTCACCAAATACGGAAAGGAATATACGGATGTAGTCGGAGTCATCGAGGGCAACGACCCGGAGCTCAAGGATGAATATATAGTCCTGGGTGCCCATTACGACCACCTTGGCGTCAAGAACGGGAACGTGTACAACGGGGCGGATGACAATGCATCCGGTTCTGCCGCTCTGATCGAAATCGCCAGGGAACTGTATGCTTCAAGGGAGAATCTTAAAAGGAGCGTGATAATAGCTGCCTTCGATGCTGAGGAGATCGGCCTGTACGGTTCCTCTTTCCTTGCAGATACCTTGTCCAAGACCGTCGGAAAGGACAAGATCAAGCTGATGATGAGCATAGATATGGTGGGTTGGTACAAGACGAGCGGCAAGCTCGAGATGGAAGGAGTAGCGACTATCCGCGACGGCAAGAACATCATTTCGTCAGAGGCGGAGAGGTGCTCCATAACCGTGGATCCCAAAAGGTTCGAGAAGTCGGTATTCACGGCGACCGATACCGAAGGATTTGCCAAGCTGGGCGTCCCTACACTGGCTGTCTCAACGGGCTTGAAATCCCCGTATCATAAGCCTGAAGATGATGCGGAACTGATTGATTACGAGGGATTGGACAGGGTTACAGGCTATATTTCAAGCCTCTCCGGTGCCATTGCCTCCGACCCTTCCTTCGAGGGCTCTGGCAGGGTTGCCAGGAAACACGATTCCCGGAGGAGGTTCATCGAGTTCGGTGTCGTTGCAGGACTGCAGAGCAACCATATCGATTTCGTGAAAAGCTCGTTGCTGACTAAGAGAAGCCTTGGCTTCGATGCCGGAATACAGCTTGACTTCAATTTCGGCAACTTCGGTATCGGAACCAGGGCATTGTACGAAAAGCAGGTTTCCGAGTTCCCAGACCTTACCGATGCGTTCGCTTCGACCGGATCCTATGTCCAGCAGGCGGTAACGGTTCCTGTACTCCTGATGCTCAAGCCAGGGGACTCCACCGCGGATTTCCGTGTAGGGGTCGGCGGATACTACAGTTATGTTTTCGACAGCAATGCCTCACAGCTTGCCCTTCCTGCCGCTTCTCTTCTAAGTCCGTTGCAGGTCAATCCTGACCAGTATGGTATCGCAGTGCAGTTCGGATTGAAGGCAGGTCCGCTGCTCCTGACATACGATTTCAGGAGACAGTTGAACAAACTCTTCGCGGGCGACGGAATACCCGACGCCCGGCTCTTGAATTACACTTTTACCCTTGGGTACGTGTTCTAGGCGTGATTGACTGTCTATAAGCCCTTTACGGCCTTGATTGCGCACTTTTGGCAAAGCTTCGCGTCTTTGGCAGGAATGGAGTATTCCGTGTCCAGCAGGCAGTATGGGTTCCCCTTGACTGATTTGCCGAGTGTAGGCTTGATGAGGGATTCGAACCAGGTGCAGGCTGCGAGGTAGCGACCGTATTGGCGTGAAAGATGGAAGCCGTCCCTGGTAAGGTCGTATACCTTGCTGGTTGCCGGAACCTTGCCGTTGTTGTTCAGGCGGGTTCCGCGGGCGATCTGCACTGCATCTCCGCAAGGTATCACGACAGGGATATTGAATTCTCCCTTCAGCTTGCCTACACAGCTGAGGATCTCATCGTACATCTGTTTCTGGTCCTTGTTGTAGTCCTTGAACTGTCCGTGGTCAGAGTTGGTGGCATATGCCCAGGTCTCGTGCCAGACGATGCTGGCATCGGGGTTGGATATCTCTTTGCGTACGATATCGATCAGTTTCTGCAGCCAGGGCTTGAATGAGTCGTATTTGCCGGAATAGCCGGAAGCCTGCTGCAAGGTTACGATATCCCAAGGCTCGTCCTTCAGGCCGTCCAGGATCGTGGCGTTCTTCGAGACAGTTACCCATACATTCTTGGTGGACTTGTAATAGATATAGTCCTTGGCTCCGGTCTCGTATTCCTCGCAATGCCTCTTGAGGGTGCAGCCGCCTATATAGAGGCGTGCTACGATAACATTGTGTATTCCTGCGGCTTCCAGCAGACCAGGGAGGTATTCAGTGCCATCGTCTGAGAAACTGTTGCCGATGGCGAGTATCCTCAGTGTGTCGGGATTTGATGGAAGTGGGTGATTGGCTGGCTGAGCCTTCAGTCCTGCGGAAATGAGGATAGCTGCAGCAATGCAGAGGATTCGTTTCATAATGTCTGGATTTTTGATACAACTAATATAAGAATAATTACTGCGAACTCCGATTTATTTTTGGGTTTTGTTTTGGGAGCCGGGCTTGAAAGTGGACAATTTGTCATACTTAAGTGACAAATAGTCAGCAAGTTATGACTATTTGTCACAATTTGACGGTCAATCTGGCAATGGCCCGCAGATTGCCTTGTCCAGGATAAAACAAGAACTTAAAGAATAGGAGGTTTTATTATGTTACCTGTTTCAAGAAAATACAATCAGAATTGGATTCCTGAATTGTTCAACGATTTTTTCACCGACGACTGGGTGGACAGGACCGGTAATTCAACTCCGGCTATCAACGTAATCGAGAACGAGCACGGCTTCGAACTGGAACTCGCAGCTCCCGGTATGACCAAGGATGATTTCAAGGTAAGCCTTGATGAAGAGGGTGACCTCGTGATCAATATGGAGAAGAAGGAGGAGAGCAAGGAAGGGAAGCGTCGCGGTCGTTACCTCAGACGCGAATTCTCGTACGCCAAGTTCCAGCAGACGATGATCCTTCCGGAAGATGCCGACAAGGAAAACATCACTGCAAGTGTTGAGAACGGAGTGCTGAAAGTGATCATTCCTAAGCTTGAGGTCAAGGAAATCCCTCAGACCAGGAAGATGATCGAAATTAAATAAAAAAAATTTGCAAGCCAATCAAAAATCACTATCTTTGCATCCGCGTTCGACGTAACCGCGGATGCATTTTCATTCCTGGTGCGGTAGTTCAGCTTGGTTAGAATGCCGGCCTGTCACGCCGGAGGTCGAGGGTTCGAGCCCCTTCCGCACCGCAGATAAGGTTCAGTCAAAAAAGACTGAACCTTGTTTTGTTATCTGCCCTTCCAGAACCCTCGACCTCCGTCCCCCCGAGGGGGAAAGACGCCGCAGGCGGCAGGGGGGTAACGAAGCGCTATTGCTCGGGAGTGAACGGCTTCAGCCCCTTGGCCGCATCAGCCGCCGTGATTTCCTTGCAACCATTGTCCAGGTCCAGGAGAACGTAGTCGTCAGAGCCCATACCCAGCTCCTTCATATACGAAAGCTGGCGCAACCCGTGACGAGTCTCTATCCGCTCCACCAGGTCGTGATGCTCCTCTTCGGTCATCGCATAAACGATGTCGATGCAGGCCTGGTCGATGGCAAGGATATCCGTGGAAGACAGGATCCCTACGTTCGGAGTGACCACCGGCTCGGCCGCGAGCCCCTCGCAGTCGCAGGATACCGACATATTCCGCATCACGTTCACATAGGTCACGTGTTCACCGAAATGGTCGATCGTGGCCTTCGTGGACTCGGTCATCCTCTCCATGAACTCCTCTTCCTTGATGTCCCACTGGTCCGGCTGTCCGGGAGTCGTATGGATCCAGGCTTTACCGATCCTGCCATCCGCGCAACCGATGCCGATATTCTTGTTGCTTCCTCCGAACCCTCCCTGGGTGTGGCCCTTGAAATGGGTAAGTGCGACCATCGAATCATAGTCCAGCAGGTGGCTCCCTACGGACATCCTGTCGAACCACTTTCCTCCTGAGACCGGAAGGGTAACCGTACCCTCTTCGTCGATTAAATCCACGGGACAGAAGGTCCAGCCATTGACTTCCAGTGTCTTACGGTGGAGTTCCGTAGTATATCGGTCACCATCGTAATACGTGTTGGTCTCGATTATGCTCGCTTCGGGGAGGTCCTTCTCGATAAGGGCCCGGACCCAGTCCTTGGGGATGATGTTCGGACCGTGCTGTTCTCCGGTATGGAGTTTCACTCCCACCTTGCCGACGATGCTTCCCCCAACTTTCTCGTACGCTTTTATCAGGCCTTCCGGGGACAGTTCCCTGGTAAAATAAACTATTGCTTTCATCAATCGATGAATTTGATCTTTTCCAAATCCCTTGGCTTTGCATCAGGGGCCTCGTCAGGGTACCCGATGCCTACGATGATACGCAGCTTGTATCCCTCGCTGAAACAGAGCTTGTCCAGGAAAGGCTTCAACTGCGGTGCGGAGTTCATGATCATTACCGGACCTCCCATAACTACGGTACCGAGTCCGAATGATTGGGCGGCCAGGCAGATATTTTCGCACAGGAGACCGACGTTTACGAGCGACATCCCGGATTCATCGTCGGGGCAGGCTACGGCAATGGCTGCAGTGGCATTGCGGAATACGTTCCGGAACTTGGGATCGTCGTTGTTGGCAAGGGAAGGGATGGCTTCTTTCATCGCTTCAGTGACACCGTCGAAATATTCAGGGGTGTCGATAATCCGCAGTTCCCATTCCTGCTTGTTCATTGCATTAGGGGCGTTGACACCGCATTCAGCAAGCTTCTGGAGTACATCGCGGGGCACCTGCTGGTCGGTGTATTGACGTATCGACCTGCGGGCATAGATGTTTTCGATGACGGGGTTTTCCATTTCACATTCCTTTTTCGTTTTGTCGGCGCATCCGGCGGCTATGATGCAGATGGCTGCGCAGCAGATGTATGTTATTGTCTTGTTCATGGGGAGATGATTTGTTTTTGTTTGCTAAAGTTAATCAAAATAATGAAATTTGCATTTCCGATCTTTTGTAATGGCAGAGCAAGGCAATATAATAATCAAAGGCGCCAAGGTCAACAACCTGAAGGATATCACGGTGGAGATTCCCAGAGGGAAGTTCGTGGTGATTACCGGCATTTCCGGCTCAGGAAAGTCATCCCTGGCCTTCGATACTCTCTTCGCGGAAGGGCAGAGGCGCTTCGCGGAAAGCCTTAGCTCCTATGCCCGTCAGTTCCTCGGAAGGATGAGCAAGCCGGATGTCGAATCCATCGACGGGATTCCTCCGGCAATCGCTATTGAACAGAAAGTCAACACGAGGAATCCTCGCTCTACCGTCGCAACTACTACGGAAATATATGATTATCTGCGGATTATCTTTGCCAGGATAGGTCGGACCTATTCACCTGTGAGCGGAAAGGAAGTCAAGTGCCATTCGGTCAACGACGTGATGGAGAGCATCCTTTCCGGCGGTTGCAGTACCGTCTATATCCTTTCCGACCTTGGCTGGGACGGGAGAGAGGACAAGGTGGAACTGATGCTCCGGCTCAAGGAGGAAGGATTCTCGCGTTTCTACGGCAGCGACGGCGTGGTCAGGATCGAGGAGGTGATGAGACTGGCTGAGGGAGGAGAATACCCCGGAGGGCTCCGTCTCCTGGTGGACCGTGTCAAGATGCCAGCAGCTGAAGATCGCCGGGAAGGGGAGTGGGAAGACCTGGTTGCCAGGCTTCGGAACTCTGTCGATACGGCTTTCCGCGAGGGGGACGGCAGTATGGTCCTGATCAAGGATGATGTCGTCGAGGAATATTCCAACAGGTTCGAGATGGACGGCATTACCTTCAGGGAGCCGGATGAATATCTCTTCTCGTTCAACAGCCCACTCGGAGCCTGCCCCGAATGCGGCGGCCTGGGGAAGATCATCGGAGTAAGCGAGGACCTGGTGGTGCCGGACAAATCCCTCAGTATCTACGACGGAGCTATCGCTTGCTGGAAAGGAGACAAGATGGGATGGTTCAAGGACCATCTGGTCAGGGTGGCGGATCGCTACGGGATAAGGATATTCGAGCCATATTGCAACCTTACTGACGAGGAGAAGACGGTCATCTGGGACGGCCACAGCATAGAGGGGGACGAGGATTCGATCATAGGCATAAACGAATTCTTCAAGTGGGTGGAGGCGAACCGTTACAAGATCCAGTACAAATATATGCTGAGCAGGTTCTCGGGCAGGACTGTCTGCCACGCCTGTCACGGTTCACGGCTCCGCAAAGAGGCCTTGTACGTCAAAGTCGGAGGCAGGAACATTGCCGAGCTGCTGGATATGGATGTGGACACCCTCCTGGACTTTTTCAGGGAACTCCGGCTCTCCCGGTATGACAGGGAGATAGCAGGCAAGGCTATCGACGAGATAGTTTCCAGACTGGAGTATATCCGGGACGTAGGCCTCTCTTACCTTACCCTCAGCCGCAGCTGCAACACCCTTTCCGGAGGTGAGAGCCAGAGGATAAACCTGGTCACTGCACTGGGCAGCTCCCTGGTAGGATCGATGTATATCCTGGACGAGCCCAGCATCGGGCTTCATCCACGCGATACCGACAGGCTGATATCGGTGCTCCGACGCCTCCGCGACATCGGGAATACCGTGGTAGTTGTGGAGCACGATGAAGAGATAATACGTGCCGCCGACCTGCTTATAGATATGGGCCCTAAGGCCGGGGTATATGGCGGTGAGATCGTATTCGAGGGAAGTATAGCTTCAGGCGTACCGGATGACGGCAAGTCGCTGACCCTCCGGTACCTGAGCGGGAAAACCCAGCGCTATGTCCGGCAGAAACGTTCCTGGACATATTCGGTCACCGTCGAAGGAGCTATGGAACACAACCTCAAGGACATAGATGTAAAGTTCCCTCTCGGAGTGCTCACCGCGGTTTCTGGTGTCAGCGGTTCAGGGAAGTCCTCGCTCGTGGGAGACATCCTGTATCCGGCACTTTACCGCCGCATCAACCAGACCGGAGACCTGCCGGGAGTATTCAGGAAGCTGTCAGGGAATCTCGACCGCATCACCAGGGTGGAATATGTGGACCAGAACCCTATAGGGAAGAGTTCCAGGTCCAACGCCGTGACCTACCTGAAGGTCTATGACGACATCCGCAAACTGCTTGCAGAGCAGCATTATGCCAAGATAAACGGATATACTCCTTCTTTCTTCTCGTTCAACCAGGAAGGAGGAAGGTGCCCTGAATGCCAGGGAGAGGGATTCGTGAGGATACCGATGCAGTTTATGGCAGATGTCTCGATGGTCTGCGAAGCCTGCGGAGGCAAGCGTTTCAAGCCGGATATCCTGGAAGTCCGTTACAAGGGGAAGAATATAGACGACATCCTGAATATGAGTGTCTCTGAGGCAATCGGATTCTTCGGGGCGCAGGATGACCATCTTGCAAAGCAGGTCGCGCACCGGCTCCAGCCTCTGGTGGATGTCGGGCTCTCATACATAAAGCTCGGCCAGAGTTCTTCAACCCTGTCCGGCGGGGAAAGCCAGAGGATCAAGCTGGCGTATTTCCTCACCCTGAGCGAAGACTCGGATTCCGTTCGCAGGGAAAAGATCCTGTTCCTTTTCGACGAGCCTACGACCGGCCTTCATTTCTACGACGTCGAGAAACTGCTGAAGGCCTTCGATGTCCTTCTGTCAAAAGGACATACGGTGATAGTGGTAGAGCACAATCTGGACGTGATAAAGGCTGCCGACTGGGTCATAGACCTTGGCCCGGATGCCGGCGATGCAGGTGGGGAAGTAGTATTCAGCGGACGCCCTGAAGACCTGGTTTCCGATGGTTCGTCCTTTACTGCAGAGTATTTGAGGAAGGTTGGAGGATGAACAGGCTGCTGGTCATAATAGTCACTTACCAGGGAATGCGCTGGATCCGGCGTTGCCTGGATTCCGTGTTCTCGTCTTCTATGCCTGCGGATGTCATCCTCATAGACAATGGTTCGGATGACGGTTGCCCTGAATTCGTCTCGGCCAACTATCCCCAGGTCATCCTGACCCGTCAGGACAAGAATCTCGGATTCGCGCGTGCAAACGATATCGGTCTCCGTTACGCCATCGACCACTCGTACGGATATGTCTATCTCCTGAATCAGGATGCCTGGGTGCTCCCTGACACCTTCGAACGGCTGGCCGCGGCATTCGGAAGCGGCCGATGGGGCCTGCTAAGCCCTCTCCAGATGCGTCCTGACCTGGTTACCCCGGACAGGCGCTTCAAGAAGCACTATCACGGCACGATGCAGCCGTCCGATGCCGTCCAGCCGGTCCGCTTCGTGATGGCGGCCCATTGGATGCTGTCCAGGGAGTGTCTCGAGGCGGTCGGATTGTTCTCACCTGCCTTCAGCCATTACGGGGAGGACAACAATTATTGCGACAGGGTGCGCAGCCACGGATTCGGAGTCGGGGTCCTTCCGTCCGCCGTTGCGGTCCACGACAGGCAGGACAGGAAGAGGACAAAGGAGCAGAGGATCTATCTGAACTGCCAGTATTCCAAGGTCCGGCTCAGCGATCCCGGTTCATCATTCCTTTTCCAGGCGGTCTGGCAGCCCCTGCGGCAATGCCTGATGTCGGTCCGCTGGCTATCGCTGAAGCCTTTGAAGGATATCGGCAGACTGGTCAGGGAATATCCCTCGCTCAAGAGGTGGAGGGAGGAATCTCTCAGGCGCGGAGCTTTTATAGACGATTGAATATGGATGCTGTAATAACATATGTTGACGGAAGCGACCCGACCTGGCAGCGTGAATATTCAGAAGCTGTAGGCGGCGAAGTGCTGGCCAAGCGGTACCGTGATTGGGGGACTCTGAAATACCTGCTGCGCGGGATTGAAAGGCATATCCCTTCAGTGGAAAATGTCTTCCTCCTGGTGTCCGGGGAGAGCCAGGTGCCTGCCTGGGTCGACAAGGAGAGGGTGAGGGTCGCCTTGCACAAGGATATCATCCCGGCAAGGTTCCTGCCGACGTTCAACAGCACCACGATCGAGATGTTCATCCACAGGATTCCGGGACTGGGGGAGAAATTCCTGTATTTCAATGATGATATGTTTCCGGTTATGGACTGCAGCGAAGAGGATTTCTTCGTCGGGGACAAATCGGCCATAGGCTTCTCGCATCACTTGTTCGCAGGGGGAAAGTATAAGAAAAGGGTCCGCAATTCCGACCATCAGGCAAGGAAGGCCCTCGGAATGAGACCCGGGCTAACTTTCGTAAGGCCTCAGCACACCTGCTCTCCTATGTTCAGGAGCGATAACTGTAAGCTCTACGCTTTTTCGGAAGATACTATCTTCAAGGTCGTATCCAGGTTGAGGACAACCGAGAATTTCAACCAGTACCTGTATCTGGACTATCTGTACTACCAGGGCAGGACGACGAAGGGCAAGATATCCAACAAGCATCTTTCTCCTGCGGTCTACAGCCCGGAGAGCATAGCTGCATCCATAGAGGATCCGAAGACCAAGCTGATATGCATAAACGACGTGCATATGGGGGATGAAGAATTTGAAAGGTACCGTGAAGTCATACTGGCTGCCTTCGAGAGGCATTTCCCCGAGAGATCCAGGTTCGAACTTCAACCTTGCCGATAAAGAATCCCGCAGGTCAGTTCCGGTTTAAGTAATTGAGGATTCTTAGAGCTAAAGCAATGTTGCAATGGATGCGGCAGAACGCCGCGCAAGGTGTGAAGAACACGAGACTGCCTGCGGGGTTTCCTATTGCAAAGTTAGGTGCCGGGCTGTCTGAGGGTACGATTCTTAAGAAACTTGAGGAAATTGTTTCAGTTTTTTATAAATTTGGGCGACCTTTTCGATTTTGTTTATCCTTGATAGCTTTATCTTATGTCCTTGATCAAGAATATTAAGATGAACCTGCACCGCGCCAAGCAGGATTTCTTCTCCATCCTGGCGCAGCAGTCCGATTTCATCTCCAAATCCACTGCCTTGCTTGTCCAGATGCTGGATTCTTCCGACGTGGACGAGTGGAAAAGGTTCGAAAGGGAGATCAAGTCCTGCGAAGTGCAGGGGGATGCACTTCTTACGGAGTTCCACGAGATGCTGTCGGGGCGCTGGATCCTGAAGGTGAACAAGCTGGACCTCCAGGCAGTCTCAATGGCGATGGATGATTGCATTGATGTCATAAAGGACACGGCCAAGGCTATCCTTATCTACCATCCGGAGCGCATAGATCCTCAGCTGAAGGATCTCGCACAGATTGCCAGGTCACAGTCCGAGGCCATCGCCGCACTGGTACGCCAGTTGAAAGATATCAAGAAGAACCTGTCATCGATTTCGACTTCCTGCGAAAGGGTGACCGAGCTGGAACATACGGCCGATGAAGCCTACGAGGACTACATAGGCTTCATTTTCAGGGACGTCAGCGATGTCCGGGAACTCATCAAGTACAAGAATCTCTCGGAGATGCTGGAGAATGCGACAGATGCGCACAAGAAGATCTCTGACAACGTGCGCAAGCTGCTTCTGAACTACCTCTCAGATTAACTAGTCGGTAATCATATTGCCGTAGTATGACATCGGGTCCCGGTTGCGGGAGCGGACGTCGATGTTGGTACGGCCGTTTGTGTATACGGTTATCGTATAGACGAAGGTGTCTTCCCCATTGTAGGTCGACAGGATTATCTGCCTGCAGTCGGCCTTAGGGACGGTGTCGATGTAATCGCTGATCTCAGCAGTGAAATTCAGCCCCTTGCCTCCTCCGTAGGGCACGTTGTATGCAACTCCGAAATACGGAAGGTTGGAGAATATCTTGTCCCCGTCTATCTTGAGGGAGAATCCGTTGACCTGGCGGGTTGCACCTCTGAGAGGGTGCATTTCGGTCACGTCGATGGTGAACTGCCTGTTATCGAGGTTTTCCTGGACCTGTGCCGCTATCCTGGCTTTCTCTTCCGGAGTGAGCCTGAGAGCCGCGCATCCGCAAAGCAGCAGGGCTGCCGCTGCGAGGATTGTAATAAGACTTTTTCTCATTGTGGTTATGCTGTTAGATAGTTACTTGTCTCCCGGGATTATGATCTTGTAGCTGTGGCCGGCCTTGTTGAGGAGTTTCGAATCCCTGAGCCACAGGTTCGCTTCCTTCAGCTGGTAATAGCTTATTCCGTGATTCTTGGCGAACTCTACCAGGTTCTCGATAGGTTCGTTGACGGTGACCACCTTCTTAGGCGCGTAATAAGGGTATTTCTCGAAGCTTCCTACCTGGAATCCGAAAGCTGCCGGATTCTCGAAGAACATCTTCGCTACGAGTATCCTGAACATATACCTGGAGGTCTCTTCGACCAGCCACAGGTTGAGGGCGGTCTTTTCCCGCTGGTCGGTCAGGCGCTTGCTGATACCGGCCATTCCGGCGTTGTAGCTTGCAGCTACGGTCATCCAGTCGCCTTATCTGTCATAGGCTCTTTTCAGGTACTGGCAGGCGGCTATGGTTTCCTTCTCGATGTTATACCTTTCATCTACCTCTCCGTCGATGATCAGCCCGAATTCCTTTCCCGTACTTTTGGTGAATTGCCACAACCCGGCTGCTCCCGCCGTGGAATATGCCTTGGGGTTGAGGTTGCTCTCGATCGCCATCAGGTATTTCAGGTCATCGGGAATGCCGTAGAGCTTCAGCAGCGGCTCGACTTGCTGGAAATACTTGTCGGAGCGCTTGAGCATCAGCAATGAGTTGGAATGGGAATATGTGAAAGCGATCAGTTCCCTGTCCATCCTCTCGTAAAGGTCGCTCCTGTTGAACCGGATGGTGTCGCCTGCGAATACCGAATACTTCGGCACGGAAGGCGAGCGGAAATGGAGGTCTTCGCTGGTGTATCGCTGGGCGGAAGACATCGCCGGCAGCAGCAAGGGCAGGAGTATTGCAATGAGGAACCGTTTCATCGTAAATATCAGATCGTTCTGTTAGCAAATATACGAAAAGAGTTATCTTTGTACAAAACGAAACCACATTCTTTATGGCGGCATTCCCCAAAATCATATTATCGCTTCTGGTTATGCTTGCGGCAGCCGGAGGCCGAGGACTGGACAGGAAACTGGACAAGGCATTGAAGGTCGAGAGGAACAGTGTCAGGACTCTTGCACTAGAAGCCGGGCAGGCCGGCAAACTTCCCAGGACTGTGGATACTGATGGGAAGTTGGTGCTCGTAGGCCCCAAGGACTGGACCAGCGGCTTTTTCCCGGGGATTCTCTGGGAGTGTTATGAACTGACAGGCGATACTTCATACAGGAGCCTGGCCAGGGAGTTCACGAGCCTGCTGTCCTCTGTCCCCGAGATGAAGAATACGCACGACCTGGGCTTCATGGTATTCTGCAGCTACGGCCACCAGTACGCGTCTGACAAGGACGAAGTCTCGCGCAAGGCCATAGTCAAGGCCGCGGAATCATTGTATTCGCGATACGACAAGGAAATCGGTCTCATCCGGAGCTGGGATTTCGGGAAATGGAACTATCCTGTGATAATCGACAATATGATGAACCTGGAGCTTCTTTTCGAAGCCAGCGAGATCACGAGGGATTTCAAATACCGTCAGATTGCCGTCGACCACGCCGACAACACTATGCGGAATCATTTCAGGGAGGATGGAAGTTCTTGGCACGTAGTCAGTTACAATAATGATGGCAGCATCGAGAGCAAGGGTACCCATCAGGGTTATTCCGATGGATCGGTCTGGGCTCGCGGGCAAGCCTGGGGCCTTTACGGATATACCCTCTGCTATCGCTATACCCGTGATCCCAAGTACCTTTCCCAAGCTCGGAAGATAGCCGATTTCATCATCTCGGACCCGCGTGTCCCGGCCGACCATATCCCTTACTGGGATTACTGCGCTCCTGATATTCCGGACGCTCCCAGGGATGTCTCGGCTGCTGCGATTACGGCTTCCGCACTTCTGGAACTGTGCGGGTATTGCACGAAGGAGGTAGGAGAACGGTACCGGGATTATTCTTGCTCGATCCTGAACAGCCTCTGTTCGGGGAAGTATCTGTCCAAGCCGGGACGCAATGCCGGCTTCCTGTTCGGACACAGTACCGGTAACCTCCCCGGAGGCGTGGAGATAGACGTTCCCCTGGTATATGCCGATTACTACTTCCTGGAGGCCGTGAAACGCTACCGTTCAGGCAGGCCCGGCTATGCCGATGAATATTCGGTCGCACCTTCTGCCGGAGCCAGGCTGTTCATAGGAGAAGATGAATTCTCGAGGTTGCGTGACAAGGTCAGGAGCGGAGCCGATCCGAACCTGTCCTCGATGCATGACGCCCTGGCTGCCAATGCCGAAGGGTATGCAGCAGATACCAGCCTGCCTGCTTACAGGCTCGACGACTCGGGTAGGAGGCTCCTCAAGGTGAGCAACAGGGTTTTGCAAGAGGTATTCGCCTGTTCGTATATGTACAGGTTCTCCGCTGAGCAAAAGTATCTTGACAGGGCGAGGAGTATCCTCGACGCGGTCTGCGCCTTCCCGGACTGGCATCCATCCCATTTCCTTGACGTTGCGGAGATGGCTGCCGCAGTCTCGGTCGGCTATGACTGGCTGAATGATGCATTGCCGGATTCGACGCGCCGCAATGCCGTCAGGACATTGCACGATTATGCCCTGAACGCATCGCTCGATACCGCGACGACCAGGACCTTCGTCCTGAAGGACAACAATTGGAACCAGGTGTGCGGCGGGGGACTGATCTGTGCAGCTCTGGTAACGTATGACAATGACCCGGTACTTGCCGGGTCCGTGATCCGCAGGTCGGTCGAATCCGAGGCAAGGTTCGCCTTGCCGGTTTACGAACCTGACGGAATCTATCCGGAAGGAGTTTCCTACTGGGCCTATGGCTCGGCTTTCCAGATTCTGTCCTGTATGGCCCTCGAGTCGTTCTATGGGCAGGATTTTGCCCTTGGATTCCTGCCGGGATTCGCATCATCTTCGCGTTTCGTCGTGAATTCCTGCGGAAATGGAGGCGTCATATTCAATTTCTCCGATGCTCACCCGTCGAAGCTGAGGTTCCCGCAGCTTTGGTATTTCGCAGCCCGTTACGGGGATTGGTCGGTCCTTGCCCAGGACAGAGGAGGCTTCGTCCCTGAAGACGCTCGTGACAGGTTGTTCCCTCTCTATCTGATCAGCGCTTTCCGTGCCGGCACACCTCCTTCCATAGCCTCTGCCGGATCCCGCAGGTTCTTTTCGGGGGACGGTGTCCAGCCTATCGTGATGGCCGGGGCAGGGTCTGTTTCCGATGGATTGTACCTGGCGGTGAAAGGAGGCCGGGCAGAACTCAACCACGGTCATATGGATGCAGGATCCTTCGTGTTCGATGCCTTCGGATACAGGTGGGCGGCGGATCCCGAGATTCCGTCTTATACCGTTTCAGAGAATATCATGAAAAAGGTTGACGGGAACCTCTGGCTCAGGAAGCAGAACTCTCTCAGATGGAGGATGCTCTCATATAATAACTTCTCGCATAATACGCTGACCATTAATGGGAAAGACCATCAGATCGACAGTACCGCCACCCTGGTCGGGGTATATGATGATGAATCCAGGATGGGCGGTAGCTTCAACCTGACCCCGGTTTTCGGAGGAGAGGTCGAGAATGCAGTCAGGACCGTGTCCATAGTGGACTGCAGTTTCCTTGAAGTAACCGACAGGATCAAGGCCTGCAGCGACAAGGACGCTTCGGTGAGATGGACCCTGGCGACTTACGCCGAACCGGAAGTAGTCCCGGACGGAATCCTTCTCAGGCAAGGGGGAGTGACGATGATGCTCCGGGCCTCCGGAGCCCCGCTCGAATATCGCCTGTGGACATCCGATCCGAGCGGATACGATTCACCGGTGAAAGACGACGAACCCGACCTGGATGTCAGGCTGTGCGGATTCGAGTTCGTGATACCAAAAAGCCAGGACCTCACGATCCTGGCAACAATCACTAAGGTTGACGGTTAGCTCTCTTTCTCGAAAACGATCTGGAAGAACCCCTTCAACAGGCCGTTCAGCAGGTCGGACAACCATCCTTCTCCGAACGTAGTCCCGAGGTCGAGAGTGAGCCTCTGTTCCTCTTCGTCGAAATTCAGCTTTATGCCGTCGATGAACTTGTCCAGTCCGCTGCCGATATCCTGCGGGTTGAAGGAAATGTTCCCGAGTTCGTCTATCTCATATCCGATCTGGATGATGTAACCTCCCGGAATACTGCCGTAGTAGCTCGGGACGGCAGCGTTGAAATACGTAAAGAACTGGTTGACGTAGAAGTACAGCGGAATCTCTATCCATACTATTCCCTTGCTGTAGTCATCACCGTCGTGGATGATATCGAGCTTGATATCACCGCTTGCACCGTCCTTCGTGGTGGTGTCTATCTTGACCCAGAATCCGGACCTGGTCTCGTTCTCCTGTATCCAGTTGACGGATGAAAGCCGGTATTGTCCTTCGAATCTCTCGATGGTTTTCTTGGCTTCGGGAGTCAGACCACGGTCTTCCTTTGAACAGCTGGAGGTTGCAACCGCTCCTCCGATGACGGCCAGGCAAATAGCCAGGCTCTTGATAAGATTAAGTTTCATTGTTTATAAAGTATTGAGGTTGAGAGTCATCTTATAAACCGAAAAAGCGCAGGAATCAAAAATGATGCCGTTTTTTGTTGGCGGACTTTGTGAAAAAATGTTATATTTGTAACCCGTAGAAATCAGTCTTATGAAATACGGGTTCGACAACGAAAAATATCTCAAGATCCAATCGGAACGCATCAAGGATCGCATAGCTCAGTTCGGCAACAAACTCTATCTGGAATTCGGCGGAAAGCTTTTCGACGACTATCACGCCAGCCGTGTCCTGCCAGGCTTCCAGCCGGACAGCAAGCTGAAGATGCTGATGCAGTTGCGCGATTATGCTGAAATAGTGCTGGTGATCAGTGCGGTTGACATTGAGAAGAACAAGGTCCGCACCGACCTCGGCATTACCTACGACGAAGACGTACTCCGTCTCCGCGATGAGTTCCTCAGCCGAGGCCTTATGGTCAATTCGGTGGTTATCACGCACTTCCGCGGTCAGGATGGAGCCATAGCTTATCGTCAGAGGCTTGAAAGGCTGGGCATCACGACCTATTACCACCATACCATCGAAGGTTATCCCGAGAACGTCGCTCTGATCGATTCGGATGAAGGTTTCGGCAAGAATGACTACGTACAGACCACCCGCCCGCTGGTCGTGGTCACCGCTCCTGGCCCTGGCAGCGGCAAGATGGCTGTGTGCCTGAGCCAGCTCTACCAGGAGAGCCGGAGAGGGATACAGGCAGGTTATGCGAAGTTCGAGACCTTCCCGGTCTGGAACCTCCCCCTCAAGCATCCTGTCAATGTGGCCTACGAGGCTGCAACGGCGGATCTGAACGATGTCAATATGATAGACCCGTTCCACCTCGATGCTTACGGCATCCAGGCCGTGAACTACAACCGCGACATCGAGATATTCCCGGTGCTGAACGCCATATTCGAGGGAATATACGGAGAGAACCCGTACAAGTCTCCTACGGATATGGGAGTCAATATGGTCGGTAACTGCATATGTGATGACGAACTATGCTGCGAGCAGGCCAGGCACGAGATAATCCGGCGCTATTACACTGCCCTTGACAATCTCGCCGATGGCAGGTGCAACGATTCCGAGGTCAACAAGATCGCCCTGCTGATGAAACAGCTCAAGATCACGACCGACTTCAGGAAGGTGACGGTCGCGGCCAGGGAGAGGAAGGAATCTTCCGGCAAGGCTGCCGCTGCGATAGAACTCAAGGACGGTACCATCATCACGGCCGAGAGCAGCCCTCTTCTCGGACCAAGCGCCGCCCTTATCCTGAACGCGGTGAAGCATCTGGCAGGTATCGACCACAGTATCAAACTGATATCTTCCGACCTCATCGAACCTATCCAGAAGACGAAGGTGATGTATCTCCACGGACACAATCCGCGTTTGCATACGGACGAGGTTCTCGTCGCTCTCTCCATACTCAGCAACCGTGACGACAATTGCCGCAGGGCGCTTGCGCAGTTGCCTGAACTTGACGGATGCCAGGTCCATACGACTGTAATGCTCAGCGAAGTGGACCGCAAGATATTCAAGAAGCTCGGTTGCGGTTTGACCTGCAGCCCGGTTCGCAAGAAAGACAATATCTGATCTCCATATGAAGAATTTTGACCGATATCCGCACGTGGACTTCTCAGAGCTCAACCGATGTGTTCTCTGTACCGAGCCACCTTGTTCGAAGGCTTGCCCCAGGGGAATCGAAGCCGGAGATGCGCTCCGCTCGTTGTATTTCTCCAACGGTCTGGGAAGCTTTGAAAAGATCCGTGGATTGTCCTGCGAAGGATGCAATGCTCCCTGCGAGAAGGCCTGTGTACTGAATGCCAAATCCTATCCGGTCCGTATAAAATGGATTTTGGATTCCCTCCGTGGCGGAATCAAGGAATTGTTTCCGGAGGTCGAAGAAAAGTTGGAACCGGACCTGTCCACCGAGGTTTGCGGAGTTCCTTTGGAAAACCCCTTCCTCCTGAGTTCTTCGGTAGTGGCCAGCAGCTATGAGATGTGCGCCAAGGCTTTCCGTGCAGGATGGGCGGGAGCAAGTTACAAGACCATCTGCAACTTTCCCCAGCACGAGGCTTCCCCAAGGTTCTCAAGCATATCCAACCACTCGAATTCCTTCTGTGGTTTCAAGAATATCGAGCAACTCTCCGACCACAGCGTCGAAGAGAATATGGAAGTATTCCGCCATCTGAAGAAGGATTTCCCTACCAAGGTGATAATCGCCTCGATTATGGGGCAGTATGAGGAAGAATGGACCGACATAGCTGCAAAATGCCAGGAAGCCGGTGCTGACCTGATAGAATGCAACTTCTCCTGCCCGAATATGGAAAACCGCAAGCTTGGGAGTACTATCGGCCAGGATCCGGTCCTTGTAGAAAGGTTCACGGCGGCTGTCCGCCGCGGCACCACTCTTCCCATCCTCGTGAAACCGACGCCGAACGTTGCCGATATGGTGCCTATAGCCCTTGCCGCCAAAAGAGGAGGAGCCGACGGCATCTCGGCCATCAATACAATCTACAGCATCACTGGAATCGATATCAAGAGTTTCGTGGCTGAACCCCAGGTACACGGCCGTTCGATCGTCGGGGGCTATTCCGGCCAGGCCGTGAAACCGATCGCTTTGAGATTCATATCCGACCTTTCAAGGTGTCCGGACCTGCAAGGGATGTCCCTTTCCGGTATGGGTGGGATAGAAAGCTGGGTGGATGCCCTGGAGTTCATTGCTCTTGGAGCTTCCAGCCTCCAGGTAACCACGGCGGTCATGCAATATGGCTACCGTATCATCGACGACCTGCTCTCAGGCCTCAAGTATTATATGAAGACCATGGGGTTCGGAACCGTATCATCCCTGGTCGGCATATCCAAGGATACCGTAGTCGAACACGATGAACTCGAGAGGGATACGGTCCTGCTTCCTCACATCAACCTCGAGCAGTGCATAGGTTGCGGCAGGTGCCATATCGCTTGCTATGACGGGGGCCATCAGGCGATAGAATTCGATGCGGATTCGCGCAAGCCCCGCCTTATCGGTTCCAAATGTGTGGGATGCCACCTATGCCGCCTGGTGTGCCCAAGCAAGGCGATCGGGGTGGCTCCGAAGAGGATCAGCCGCAGGTAGTTCCGTCATTTCTTCCTGAGGACGGCGTCGGCTTCGACTTGGAATGCACCTGCATACCATAGCTTGTCACCATCCTTCGTACGTTGTACCGCCGGAGAGACGGTCGAGGATTCGAATTCCCCGCCGTTCTTGTCACCATCCACATCTTCAAATGTCACGGTAACGCCGTCTGGGGGAGCGAAATAACCTCTTTCGAGCAGATATGCTCCCTTCGAATCCGTATAAACGGTGTCATAGTTGAATTTGCTGTCTTTGCCTTTGTGCAGATGGATCGCCACACGGATCCTTTCGATCGGATTTCCTTTTTCATCGTGGACGGAGCCCAAAGCCTTGAAATCGGCGTGAGGTTGCCCGTACATCGGAACTACTTCTTCGCCCGTGAAGGATCCACAAGATGAGAACCCGATCAATCCCAGGACCGCCGTTGCGAGAATCCTCAAGATACTTTTCCCTTCGTTTTTCATATGACTGACATCTTTGAGGCCAAACACTGTATGAGCCTGCCATCTGAGTCTCGGAGATGCATCCCGTTCCCACGGCAGTACTTCCAGAACTTGCACTCACCGCACTGGTCCTTCTTCATCCAGGACCTGTCCCGGTAAGAAATGAAACCTTTGTTCCAGACTTCCAGGAAATCGTCTTTGTATATATTCCCCTGGGTGTAGTCCGCCCGGATGCTCGGGCAGGCGGAAATGGAGCCGTCCGCAAGGACCGAACCCACGGAAACACCTGCCAGGCACATATAGAAATTGTCACGTACTTCGCCCTCATAGTTGCCGAGGAAGCCCTCGCAGGCGAACGAAGCCTTGATCCGTCCTTCCTTGCGGGTAGACTTTATGAAATCCATCAACTCCCGGAGTTCCTCTCCTGACAGCTGCAATTCCGGATCCTTTGCGGCACGCCCCGACGGGAATATGGTGAACAGCCTCCAGGACTTGAGCCCGAGACCGATGAGGTATTCCTTCAAATCGTTGAGCTGGGGGAGGCTGCGTTTGTTCACGCAAGTCACCACATCGAACTCTATTTCGCCGGAGTCTATCACCATCTTGATGGCCTTGGATGCCTTCTCGAAGCATCCTTGCCTTCCTCTCATCCAGTCGTGGACTTCTCCGAGTCCGTCGAGACTGATGGTCATAGCCCCGAGGCCGCTCCGGAGGAGGCTCTTGTAGCGCTCCTCTGAAAGAGCCATCCCATTCGTAACCATACCCCAGGGGAAACCACGTTTGTATATCTCCAGGCCACAGGCCTCCAGGTCTTTCCTTACCAGCGGTTCTCCTCCCGTGATGTTTATCATCACTTTATGGGGATCGTATTCCCTGGCGACCGAATCAAGTGCCTTGCAGAATACTTCAACCGGCATATCCTTTACCAGGGACTGGACGTGGCAGTCGCTGCCGCAATGCCTGCAGGCGAGGTTGCAGCGCAGCGTGCATTCCCAGAACAACTGGCGGAGTTCGTGCCGCTTGACGGCATCGTCCTGAAGCCTGGCGACTATGTCCAGCGCAATCCTGCGCCGAAGCGATAGGGATTCCATTTGAGAAGCTTTAATATCCAAATCCACTGAAAGTGGAATCTTGCTTGTAAAGATAATACAAATGTGGTTAAATCTTGGATTAAATCGTTAAAATTTATAAATTGTGCCGATTTATCAAGTTATGGACGAGGTTAAGGTAATAGAAATCAAGAAAAGCGTATTCGCAGAGAACGGAAAGGATGCGGATGGATTGCGGAAGGATCTGAAGAAGAAAGGAGTGTATCTGCTTAATCTGATGTCATCCCCTGGAAGCGGGAAGACCACGACCCTGATAGAAACGATAAACCGACTCAACGATAAGTTGCGCATTGCAGTGATGGAGGCCGACATCGACAGCGATGTCGATGCCGTAAAGGTCAAGGAGGCGACCGGGATAAGGTCCATCCAGCTGCATACCGGCGGTATGTGCCATCTGGATGCTGAGATGACCAGGCAGGGGTTGGACAACCTCCCTCTGGACGATATCGACCTCGTGGTCCTGGAGAATGTAGGCAATCTTGTCTGTCCGGCTGAATTCGACACCGGAAGCTGCAGCAATGCAATGATCCTCTCCGTCCCGGAAGGGGATGACAAGCCACTGAAATATCCTCTGATGTTCTCCGTCTGTAATGTCGTCTTGATCAACAAGATGGACGTGCTTCCATATTTCGATTTCGATTTGGACAGGTGCAGGAAGTATATCCATATGCGTAACCCGGAGGCGAAGGTCTTCCCGGTCTGTGCCAAGTCGGGGGAGGGCGTGGACGCTTTTGCCGAGTGGCTGCTCAATGAGGTCAAATCCTGGAAAGAACTATAAATCAGATACTTTATGCCTGAAATGTCAAGCAAGTTCGTCCCCAAGCACAAAGGGGATAAGAATCCGAACCCGAAACTCCTCAAATTCGTCCGTCACGTCACGGACCGCATTCCCGGCAAGGTCAAGATGACCACGGATGCTCCGGAATACTGGGGGCTCGCCTGCATATTCGAAGATGAGATGGATGCGGTGACACGCGAAGCCTCTCTGGACCTCCTTCTGGATATGCTGCCCGGCAATTTCTTCAAAGTGCGTAAGCATCATACTTATAAGAAGTTGCACGAGATGAACGCGGCCAAGCATTACACCCCGGACGATGCTTCCCTGGATGAACTCCTGGATAAGCTCGCGTATTTCGGAATGTTGGAGTATGACTATGGCGACAAGTACACCAAGGAGGGACCTGTTCCGGGAACGACCTACAACAGGGAAGACCGGATATACTGGGTGCCTATGTTCGTCCCCGGTTCCGCCGAATATACGAATATGAACATCGACCTGATGGACAAGCATCCGGAGCTGGCGATGTTCTTCGAGAGGATGACTTTCCTTCCTGTGGAGAAGCTGACTCCTATGGTCCCGATGGGCGGTTCGGGAATCGGAATGCACGTAATCCCTGTGGAGAAGGCTATTTCGATGGAGAACCAATCCATCGATATCGAGCATATCTCATACTGGCTCAAGAAATACGAGGGGCATATAGGTGTTGGAATCTGTTCCTGCCGCTACGGCCGCAAGAAACTCGACGAGGGTTGTGCGGACGATTACCGCGACTGGTGCATCGGAGTAGGCGATATGGCCGACTATCTGCGCGAGACCGGCCGCGGCCACGACATTACCTATGATGAGGCGATGGCGATCCTCAGGAAAGCAGAGGACCACGGTTTCGTGCATCAGATAACCAACATCGACGGAGAAGGGAAGATATTCGCGATATGCAACTGCAATGTGAAGATTTGCAATGCATTACGTACGTCCCAGCTGTTCAACACCCCTAATATGTCACGCAGCGCATATGTGGCGGAGGTCGATCCGAAGAACTGCGTTGCCTGCGGCCGGTGCGTGGAATACTGTCCGGCCGGTGCCGTGAAGCTGGGCCAGAAACTCTGCAAGAAGAGCGGCCCTGTGAAGTATCCGAAGCACGAACTCCCGGACGCTTCCAAATGGGGTCCTGCCAAATGGACCGAGGATTACCGGGACCGTAACCGCATAAACTGCTACGAGACAGGAACTTCACCTTGCAAGACCGCTTGTCCGGCACATATCGCTGTTCAAGGTTACCTCAAGAAGGCTGCGGAAGGAAAGTATACTGAAGCCCTTGAACTCATCAAACGCGAGAATCCTTTCCCGGCAGTTTGCGGACGTATCTGCAACCGCCGCTGCGAAGATGCGTGTACCAGAGGCACGATTGACCAGCCTATCGCCATAGATGCAGTGAAGAAGTTCATCGCTGCCAAGGACCTCGATGCCGAGACCCGCTTCGTGCCGGAAGTGAATATAGTTTCCAATGTCCAGGAGCATTGGGAGGAGAAGATAGCGAT
>JAGDBQ010000078.1 GCA_017958985.1 Bacteroidales bacterium | reverse complement strand
GTACTCAACCGAAACCTCAAGTTCGCAGTTGGGAACAAAAAGCCTTGTTTTCGTACTCAACCGGAACCCCAAGTTCGCAGTTGAGAACAAAAAGCCTTGTTTCCGTACTCAAGTGGAATCCCTAGTTAGCAGTTAAGAACAAAAAGCCTTGTATTTGTACTCAACCGAAACCTCAAGTTCGCAGTTGGGAACAAAAAGCCTTGTTTTCGTACTCAACTGGAACTATAGCAGCCTCCTTCTGAATTACCGATTTGTGATGCCCGAACGCTTCAGGAGTAACGAACGAGGAGGGTATAATGAATGGCCCAGCAAGGCGAAAGGGCCGGGTATGACAAATATTAACCACGCAAAATGAATGGTCCAGGCATAACGAACAAGCCGGGCACGACGAGAAAGCCTGGTACAATAAACCGGGGCCGGGCACGGCGTAAAAGAGAAGGTCGACCGTTCTGGTCGACCTTCAGTCATATTCAGAGTCACTTGGGGGATATGCCGCCGCTCCCGGAACATAAACTGCCGGTCAGCGGCAACTGCTAGAAGTACTCTTCGGTGTTGTTGTGGCTGCCTTCGAAACGATCCTCGGAAGACTCGTTGTTCTTCCTGAAGCCGTTGTTCCTGCGGTCACCACCGTTGCGGCGCTCGTTGTTGCCGCCGTTGTTGCGACGGTCGTTGCCGTTGCCCCGGCGTTCACCGCCACCGTTGCCCCTGCGCTCGCCGCCACCGTTCCTGGAACCGTTACCGTTGCCGCGGTTTCCGCCGTTGCCGCGCGGACGTGGCTCGGAGTAACCTTCCGGTTTCGGAGTGAGGGCACGCATCGAGAGCCTCATCTTGCCGGTCTTCTGGTCGATCTCGAGAAGCTTCACGTCGACTTCCTGGCCGACCGTGAGTACGTCTTCGACGTTCTCGGTCTTGTTCCAGGCGATCTCTGAAACGTGGAGCAGACCTTCCTTGCCCGGGAGGATCTCTACGAAAGCACCGAATTCAAGGATTGAAACGACCTTTCCGTGATAGGTCTCGCCGACCTCAGGAACAGCGCAGATACCCTGGATCCAGTCGTATGCCTTCTGCATTGCCTCAGCATCGTTGGTAGCGATATCTACGACACCCTTGCCGTCGACCTCGTCGATGGTGATGACAGCACCGGTCTCGGCCTGGATCTTCTGGATGGTTTCACCACCCTTGCCGATGACGGCACCGATGAAGTCCTTAGGGATTTCGAAGCTCACGATCCTAGGAACGAACGGCTTGTAATCCTCGCGAGGCTTGTCGATGCACTTCATCATTTCTCCCATAATGTGCATCCTGCCCTCGTGAGCCTGCTGAAGGGCCTTTGCGAGCACTTCGTAGGACAGACCGTCCACCTTGATGTCCATCTGGGTCGCGGTGATACCGTCCTTGGTACCGGCGACCTTGAAGTCCATATCTCCGAGGTGGTCCTCGTCGCCGAGGATGTCGGTGAGGATAGCGTAGCGGCCGTTAGGATCCTTTTCGTCAGTGATGAGACCCATAGCGACACCGGCTACCGGCTTGCTGATCTGGACACCTGCATCCATAAGGGCGAGGCAGCCGCCGCAGATCGAAGCCTGTGAGGAGGAACCGTTGGATTCGAGGATATCGGAAACCACGCGTACTGCGTAAGGGAATTCCGGAGCCTTCGGCATAACGGCCTTGAGAGCCCTGAAAGCGAGGTTGCCGTGTCCGACTTCACGACGGCCGACACCCCTCTGGGACTTGGCTTCTCCGGTTGCGAACGGAGGGAAGTTGTAATGGAGGACGAACTGCTGGTCTTCCTGGACCAGGACCTCGTCCATCTCCTTCATATCCATCTTGGTACCGAGGGTCACGGATGCAAGGGCCTGGGTCTCGCCGCGGGTGAATATTGCTGAACCGTGGGCGCAAGGCAGGCAATCCACTTCGCACCAGATAGGACGTACCTGGGTGGTCTGGCGACCGTCCACGCGGAGTCCCTCATCGAGCACGAGGTTCCTCAGAGCCTCTCTCTGCTCGTGTCCGAAGTAGCGGTTGATCATCATCTTCTTGGCCTCGAGGTCTTCCTCGGAGAGTCCGAGGGACTCGATGCATTCCTGCTTGATGGCCTCGAATCCGTCTTCCCTTTCGTGCTTCGGCTTCGCTGACTTGGCAAGAGCGTAGCACTTTGCATATGCTGCTTCGTGGATCTTGTTCTTTATATCTTCGTCTTCTTCGTCGTGAGGATAGTCCCTCTTGACATCCTTGCCCAGTTCCTTGTTCAGTTCCTTCTGGACACGGCACTGCTTCTTGATCTCCTCGTGTGCGAACTTGATGGCCTCGAGCATCACATCTTCAGGAACTTCCTTCATTTCGCCCTCAACCATCATAATGTTCTCCTCGGTGGCACCGACCATCAGTTCGAGGTCGGCCGTTTCGGTCTCGGAGAACGTAGGATTGATCTTGAACTGTCCGTCGATCCTGGCAACACGTACTTCGGAGATAGGTCCGAGGAACGGAAGGTCGCTGCAAGCGAGAGCTGCTGATGCGGCGAGTCCTGCGAGAGCATCCGGCTGGATGTCCTTCTCGGCCGAAATGAGCCAGATGTTGACGAATACTGCAAGGTGGAAATCATCCGGGAACAGAGGCCTGATGGCCCTGTCGACGAGACGTGCGATAAGTACTTCATAATCGGAGGCCTTGCCCTCCCTCTTCATAAAACCGCCGGGGAAACGTCCCGCGGAATAAAACTTCTCCTTGTAATCCACCTGGAGTGGAAGGAAGTCCGTGTCTTCTGCCGCTTCTTTCGCGCAGGTCACCGTGGCCAGGAGCATCGTGCCTCCCATCTTGACCACTGCCGAACCGTCTGCCTGCTTGGCAATCTTGCCGGTTTCGATTTCGATTACCCTACCGTCGGATAATTCGATTTTCTTTGTAATAACGTTCATTTAACTGCTTTTACCGCTTTTTCTAAAAAATAAGGGGACGGCCGTATCGCAGCACAGCCAATCCCCTTTTCTGTTCCTATCGTATGCTTATCGACGGAGACCGAGCTCCTTGATGATATTTCTGTATCTCTCGATGTCAGTCTTCTGGAGATAATCCAGGACCTGACGTCTTTTACCTACGAGGCGCAGAAGGGAACGACGAGTGACAACGTCCTTCTTGTTCTTCTTCACGTGCTCCGTGAGGTGATTGATACGGTAGGAAAATAAAGCAACTTGACTCTCAGGTGAGCCGGTGTCTGTATTAGACTTCCCGTACTTAGCGAAAATCTCTTGCTTCTTGTCGGCTTGTAAATACTCTGCCATTTTCGCAAAAAATTTTGTTAATAATAGTTCCGCGCTTTCCGCACCACGCGGAAAAGCCTGCAAATATACCTATAATTTTCAGAGAATCAAAAAATTCTGTATTTTCTCAACTCTTTTTCTTTCATTCTGTGGTCGGGGCACAGGCTTTCCAGAAGCGAGTGGAACCCTTGTCCGTGGTTCGGGAACTCAAGATGGCAGAGCTCGTGCAGGATAACGTAATCCCGAAGGTCCTCCGGCAACCGCATCAGGTTGAGATTGAGGTTGATATTCCCTTTCCTCGAACAGCTTCCCCAGTTGGATACATTGTTCTTGATACGCACCTGGCCGTAGGTGAACGAGTGCTTCCCGGCCAGGTAGGCGAGCCGTGCCGGGAGCCAGGCCTTGGCCTCCTTCCGGAGCCTTTCGGTTTCTTCAGGGGATATTCCTCCTTCTCCGGCGAGCTTCTCCTGCTGCCTGGCGAGGGTCTTCAGCACCCATTCCTTGTTCTCCATCAGGAATATCTCCGCCCTCCTGTACGAGACATACCAAGGGATAGTGACCGTGACTCCCCGTCGCGGGTTCACGCGGATCGAAATCCTGCGTGACCTGGGGTTCTTGCGAACCGTGACCTTCCCTAACTCCGGATGCTCGATTATTCTCTGCATGGTGCGGTTGAACTGTTGCCGTCAAGAATATGCCTGCCGCGACCATTTACCCGTACAGGGCGCGAAGCGCAGGGAGCGGCAGGCTTATCCTTGAAAACGTCTATGACTATCCGGTAATGACCTGCTCGTCGGCGGAAGGGATGATGTCGCAGTTGCCCTGCCGGTCCTGCAGCTCGATCTTGCGGAGGTACAGGATAAGCAGCGTGACGATCACGACGCTGACTACGAAGATGACGGCATATTGCTGGAACGGGATGGCATCCACCAGGCTCTTCGCCTCCTTCAGGGAGTCGCTCCCGAATTTCTGGGAGAGGACCGCGAAGGTATTGTTGGTGCAGTGCATCAGGATCGTGAGCTTGAGGGAGCCGGTGCGGTAGTAGACATATCCCATAAGGCATCCGATGACGAACGCAGTCACTCCCTGCCAGATATTCCCGTGGATGGCGGCGAAGAACAGCGCCGAGATGACGATAGCCAGGGCAGGGCTCATTCCTCTCGGCCTTTGGTTGATGTCACCTCCCTTGTGCTCGTAATTGAGCAGTCCGCGGAGGATCACACCCCTGCACATCCATTCTTCGAAGAGTGGAGCGAATATGCACATAGTCACCAGATTGACCCAGAGGGGACCGTTCATCATCTTCTCCATCTGCTCGATCATCGAGCCCTCGGTGTCAGGCAGGAAATGGTTCACCGCCTCCAGGATCATCCCGGCGGCGAGCATCCCGACGGCCACGAAAACGGCGAGACCGGCACCGCCCATCTTCCCGAAGTGGTTGCTGTCCAGCTTGTAGCCTCTGTCGAAGAAAGAATTCTTACTGCTTTGCAGCCGCACGAATATGAACAGTGGAATGAACTGGAGCGGATACATTATCAGCATCACGTAGGACAGCTCTGTCATTCCTCCGAACATCATCGGCATCGTTACCAGGGCAGCCAGGACCATTCCGACGAGGAACCATCCCAGGACTGCGAAAAGACCACTTACGCCTGGAGTATACCAGGCGCAGGCGGACAGGAGGTCGTAATTCTTCTCGACCTTCCGGTTCTTGAAAAAAGACATATCTCTAATCTATTTTTGCCACAGAGGGGTAGGGTATACGCCGTTGTCCACGAGTTCCTGGAACTTCGCGACCACGCCCGGGCGGTCTTCCTTGTAGGTCACGCCGAACCAGCGGGAATCCGTGGTGAGGACTTCGCACTTGTAGCCGTTGTCCTTCATCATTATGTCGACTGCGTAAGGGATGTAGAACTCCTTCTTGAGTTCGTTGAGGTTGGCTTCGAGGAACTGGGTGAATACCGCCTCGCTGAGCTTGAAGTAGTCCGGGGTGAAGCCCCACATATTCATTGAACAGAGGGCCTTTCCGTCAACCTCCACGTGTTCGGCTCCGGTGACGGTGTTGTCGCCATAGACCTTTCCGTCCTCTTCCTTGCCCACGTTGACGTGTTCTGCCACGCCGGTAAGGTGCTTGGAATCATCGTAATAGCATATACCGCGGCTTACCTTGCCGTTCTCGGAAAGGGTATTCTCGAGCTCGAAGCCGACGATGCTGCAGACACCCTCCTTGCCTTCGTGTGCGCGGAGCCAGTCTCCCAGGATCCTGAAGGAATCCTTGCCGTAGTAGTCGTCGCCGTTGATGACAGCGAACGGCTCGTGGATCACGTCTTTGGCCATCAGCACGGCGTGGGCGGTTCCCCACGGTTTCTGCCTCTCCGGATTGAGGGTGAAGCGCTCGGGAATCTTGTTGAGTTCCTGGATTACGAAATCGAACTCCAGCGGGGTGCCGTCAGGGCAGGTGATACCTGAATACTTTTCCTTGACGGTCTGTTTGAATTGCTCGAGGAAATATTCCCTGACGATATAGACCACCTTGCCGAAACCGGCGTTGACTGCGTCATAGATCGAATAGTCGATGATGGTTTCGCCGCTTGGGCCTAGTCCGTCCATCTGCTTGAGGCCGCCGTAACGGCTGCCCATACCTGCTGCGAGTACGAGAAGTGTTGGTTTCATCTTGTAAAGTATTATTTAAGAATCATTATGCGGTTGTAATTGTACAAAAATAACTATTTTTGCATTAATATCATTAATCGCCGATGGGAAAGTTCAGGGATATCTGGAACAGGAGCAATGACGGGAAGAATGCCGAGAAACGTTCGTTCATCCGTTATGCCATAATATCGACCGCAATATTCATCCTGCTGGTCGGTTTCCTCAACCAGAACAACATTGTCCGCTGGATCAGGGCCAACAACGAGATACGCCGCCAGAACAAGCAGATTGAACGCTACGAGGCGGAAATCAAGGAGATGGACAGGCAGATCGAGGGTCTTACCGGCAACCGGGATTCCCTGGAGAAGTTCGCCCGTGAGAATTTCGGCTTTTCCGAGCCAGGCGATGATGTCTATGTCCTGGAAAAATAACTGATTATGGATTTCAACTCTCTTATGGCGGTTTCACCGGTGGACGGTCGTTATTCCGCCAAGACCGCGCCTTTGAGGCAGTATTTCAGCGAATTCGCATTCATCCGGAACAGGGTGAGGGTGGAGGTCGAGTACTTCATCGCGTTATGCGGGATTCCGCTCCCTCAGCTTTCCGGCTTCGGAGAAGGGACCGGCAAGACCCGGGAAGAGCTTTTCGCAGCCCTGCGCGGCCTGTACGAGGGGATGACTCCGGAGGAAGCCCAGAAAGTCAAGGACATAGAAAAGGTTACCAACCACGATGTCAAGGCTGTCGAATATTACATAAAGGAACAGTTCAAGGCCCTGGGTATCAGCCGCTGGCAGGAATTCGTCCATTTCGGCCTTACCTCCCAGGATATCAACAATACGGCTCAGCCCCTTATGCTGAAGGAAGCCGTTGAGAATGAATATCTTCCGGCTCTCGAAGAGATTGTAGGGATCCTTGCGGCCGATGCGGCCGAGTGGGAGGATATCCCGATGCTGGCCAAGACCCACGGACAGCCGGCCACACCTACCCGCCTGGGGAAGGAGATCAGGGTGTTCGTCTCCCGTCTCGAAGAACAGCTGAGGCAGCTGCGGCTCCTTTCCTATCCTGCGAAGTTCGGTGGAGCCACGGGCAATATGAACGCCCACAAGGTCGCATACCCTCAGATCGACTGGCCTTCGTTCGCCGATTCATTCGTCGCTTCCCTGGGATTGAAACGGTCTTTCCCGACCACCCAGATCGACCATTACGACAACCTGGCCGCCATCTTCGACTGTATGCGCAGGATCGGCACCATCCTGACCGACCTGTGCCGTGACATATGGACTTACATATCGATGGAATATTTCCACCAGAAGGTTGCCCGCAACGAGGTCGGATCCTCTGCTATGCCGCATAAGGTGAATCCTATCGACTTCGAGAACGCGGAAGGCAACCTCGGGATGGCGGATGCCGTATTCACTTTCCTGTCGATGAAGCTTCCTGTCTCGAGGCTGCAGAGGGATTTGACCGATTCCACGGTCCAGCGCAACGTCGGAGTTCCGGTGGCACACTGCCTGATCGCTTTCGCTTCCTTGAAGAAAGGCCTGGGCAAGCTCATCCTGAACCGTCCGGCCATAGATGCTGACCTTCACAGGAACTGGGCTGTCGTAGCGGAAGCCATCCAGACCATCCTGCGCAGGGAGGATTATCCTAATCCATACGAGACGCTGAAGAACCTCACCCGGACCGGGGAGGCCGTCAGCGAGGAGGCCATAGCCCGGTTCATCTCCGGACTTGATGTAAGCGAAAGCGTCAAGGAAGAACTCCGCGCCATCACCCCGTGGAACTACACGGGATTCTAGAGCAGCAGGAGGATAGCGAATACATACAGGATGAAGCCCTGGAAGCGGAGGCGTGACTTGGTGCTTGTGCGAAGCATCGATTCGGTCGGGTCGTCTCCGGTCATCTGGAGCATCTTTTCGCCTGAAGGCAGCTTGGAGGAAGGATATTTCTCGATAAGCTGTCCATCGCTGAACCAGGTGGCTCCGCCATTTGACCTGTTCAGGGTGATCAAGGTCTTGTAATCAGCGAAATACAAGGATTCCAGCAGCTTTTCGCGCACCTCAGGCACGATCACCTCGAGGCTGTCGAAATCTTCCTTTGTGGTGGAGGCCAGGAGCAGGGGAGTGAAACCCGCCGCAGATGCCCCTTCCAGGAGGTCTGAGATCCTCGTCCAGCCGTCACCCTTCATCTTGTCGGTGTCATATACCGACACTGCCATCACGTTGCCCTCGGCGGCCTTTTCGTCACAGTAGACGTCCAGGGAGTCGTAGAAGGACAGGATGGGGACGTTGTCGTCGATTTCCGGTCCGTTTACGGTGATGTCCTCGGTCCGGACGAAGGTCCAGGTGGAATCCGGCAGTTTGTCCAGGTCGAAAACACCTTCCTGCCCGTTCTTCTCGTAAATGACCTTGGGCTTGCCGGCGCCGGTCTCATCCTCAGGTCCCTTGGAAGCCAGCAACTCGCTGCCCGGAGTGAAGGCGGTGTAATCCACCAGCGGGATGGTCTTGAGCGAATATATGGTGAAGGCTGCCAGCGAGGCGGCTACCAGGAAGAACGAGACATATTTCCTTTGCCTGTTGACCCCGAAGTCCTTGTACGGCAGGAAAGCGATCAGCATCAGTATCAGCAGGCCCACGTTCTTGAGGAAGGTCTGGAGATTCGTGAGGTGGAGCGCTTCGCCGAAGCAGCCGCAGTCCATAGGAGGATTGAATATCGCAAGGAAAAGCGTCAGTACCGTGAAGCAGACGATCATCACCGACGTCAGAACGGCCACTGGCTTCCTCCATACTCCGCTGATCATCGCAGCGCCGAGCAGCGCTTCCAGCAGAGCCATTCCGACGCCGATACCCTTGGCGGCGGGCATCAGGAACCTCAGGTGAAGGAAGCGTAAATATTCTTCTACGACGAGACCTGCCCCTGTGGGATCCAGAAGCTTGAATATCCCCGCCAGGAGGAATACTACTCCGATGATGAAGGCGCACAGCCTTCTGAGCCTATGGTGGAATGCGTTGTCTTTCATTTCGCGGATATGTATTCGTCTATCACCGTCTTGACCTTTGCGAAGATGCTGTCCGGTGGAAGCATCCTGCCTTCAGGGTCGGAGCAGTCTATGCGGATGAACCTCGGATCCAGGGAGGCCTGGCGTTCATAGATGGAGCGCACCCTCTTCTGGAATTCGATGCTCGACTCGTGGATGTCTTTCGCTCCGTTGAGGTAATCCCTGTCGGAACCCATCCTGGAATGCTCGAGGCTGTTTTCCACGAATTCGATAGGGACGTCCAGGAATATGTTCAGGTCCGGTCTGGGCAGGTCGAACGAACCATATTCGGTATTAAGGATCCACTCGCGGAGGTTCTCGCGCTCCTCCGGATCATCCAGCTTCGCACACTGGTAGGCGATGTTGGAGTAGACATACCTGTCCAGGAGAACGGTGCCTCCTTCGGACAGGGTCCGCTTGATCCCGGAGGCGGCGTAGTGCCTGTCCTCTGCGAACAGGAGGGCCACCAACTGCGGATGGACAGACTCGTTCGAGCCGAAGTCTCCCCTCAGGAAGCGGCTGATCAGGTCCCCATAGACAGGAGAGTCATATCTCGGGAAGTGGATATACTCCAGATTGGAGCATAACCCCTCGAGATAGGCCTTCAGTTTCCTGACCTGGGTGGACTTCCCGGCCCCGTCCAAACCTTCCAGAACGACTAGCATCGTGATAGTTTTTGTCAATCCGCAAAGATATTCAATTTTTAATTAATTTTGTGTGGATATGGAAAATAACGCAGGAAGAAATATTCTGATAATGGGGATCGCCAACATCACGGGCGACTCCTTTTTTGCGGGCAGCAGGATGCTCGGGACGGACGGCAGCCTTGCCGTCGGTGTTTTCCGCAGGAGGGTTGAGCAGATGCTGGAAGAAGGAGCGGACATCCTGGACCTGGGAGCCTGTTCCACTCGCCCGGGTTCCGACCCGGTAAGCGAGGAAGAGGAGTGGGACCGGCTGGAACCGGCTCTCCGCATCGTTACCCGGGAATATCCGGATGTGGGTATCTCCATAGACACTTTCAGGCCCGGGATCGTACGCCGCGCATTCGATTTGGCAGGCAGGTTCACAGTCAACGATATCAGCGGCGGCTGCGACGGGATGTGGAGGCTGCTCGGGGAACTGAAGTTGCCTTACGTCGCTATGCATATGCGCGGGACGCCTGCTACGATGTCCAGTCTCACCGACTATCCTGAAGGGGTAACGTCTGCGGTCAGGGAATTCTTCGAAGGTATCCGTGCGAAGGCCGATGCCTTCGGTGTGGGCGAATGGATCCTGGACCCGGGCTTCGGTTTCGCCAAGACCGTCGGGCAGAACTGGCAGCTGCTCCGGGAAATGTCTGTATTCCAGGAGTTCGGGCGCCCGGTGCTGGCCGGCCTGTCGCGCAAGAGTTTCCTGTACAAGCCGCTCGGAATCACTCCGGAAGAGGCCCTGCCGGCCACCCGTACGGCCAATTTCATAGCCCTCCTTAACGGTGCGGACATCCTGCGCGTCCACGACGTAAAAGATGCCCGCGAGACGGTCAGTCTGTACAGACTGTATATGGGATGATGTTTTTTCTCAGGGAATATTCAGCTATATTTGCAGTCCGAATCGAATTGATATGGGATTTTGCAATGACAACCGGCATAGTGAAGTGAGGCAGGAGGGATTCCCCCGGGCAGAATGGTTGCCGGCGAAGGAGGTACTGATGCATACCCCCGGAGAAGAAATCTTCGATGGGGTCATCCATTCCGCCGCGGGTCTGTTCGAGCGCTATTTCGACATCGACAAGGCTGCCTCGGAACACTTGCATTTTATGGAAGTCCTTTCCGGACTTGGGATCAGGGTCCACACGGTGGGAGGCATTCTCAATGAAGTCGATATCGACAGTCTGCGTACCCTGGCGGATACCGTGCTCACTTATGACATCTCCGGGGATCCCGGGGAGGATGCCGAGAAGACCGAAGCCTACAGGCAGGAGACCCTCCTGACACTGAGCCGTGCCGACCTCATCCGTTGTATCCTCTTCAGACCCAGGGTGAAACTCCATCACACCTGGAGCAATACGGGCTACGATGCCGAATATATCCTCAAACCCTTGATGAACCTCTATTTCACCCGCGACCAGAGCATCACTACTCCTCGCGGACACGTGATCTGCAGGATGAACAGTCCCCAGCGTGTTGCGGAAACAGATGTCATCGAGTTGTGCTATGCCCATCTGGGGCGCCGTCCGATACTCCGGATAAGCGGAGACGGACGTCTTGAAGGCGGTGACTACATCCCTGCCGGAGATATCGGCTTCATAGGTTGCGGGATGCGTACCAACGATGAGGGAATCCGCCAGATGATGGAAGCCGACGCTTTCGGCCACGATACTGTCGTGGTGGTCCGGGACCACAAGTTCTGGCAGATGCAGATGCATCTGGATACCTATTTCGACATAATCGACCGCGATCTTTGCACGATGGTGAGGAGCCGCCTCGATGCACGTCCCGACGAGCCTGGATTCTTGTCTTGCGACATCTGGTCGAGAAAGCCCGGAACGAAGGAATATTCCTTGGAAACCAAGGACTTGTGTTTTGCGGACTATCTGCGCGGGATCGGTATGGAGATCATTCCGATCGGTGCCGACGATGAAATGCACCACGCCAACAATTACCTCACCGTCTCACCGAGGAGGATCGTAGCGGTGAAGGGATACAGCAATGAGCTGGGACATCGTTTCCACGAGGCCGGAGTGAGAGTCGAAGACATCCCGCTCGACAACATAATCCGTGGCTACGGCGCAGCTCATTGCATGACCCAGGTACTGTCCCGGGAGCTCTGGAATCCTATTCCTTGATTAGTCGAGTGTCTGCTTGATTTCGGTGATGGTGAAGGCTTCGATGCTGTCGCCGACCTTGACGTCGTTGAACTTGTCGATGCCGATACCGCACTCCATTCCGGCAGAGACCTCCTTGGCGTCGTCCTTGCCCCTCTTCAGCGAGGCGAGTTCTCCGGTGTAGACTACGATGCCGTCACGGATGAGCCTGCACTTGGAAGACCTCGTGATCTTGCCGTCCCTGACAAGACATCCTGCGATCGTGCCCACCTTGGAAATCTTGAAGGTCTGCTTGACCTCGGCGGTTCCGGTGATCTCTTCCTTCTTGATAGGCTCGAGCATACCCTCGATACCGTCCTTGACATCGTTGATGGCGTCGTAGATGACGGAGTAAAGACGGATTTCGATTCCCTGGTCATCGGCGAGCTTCCTCGCATCCGTGGAAGGACGGACCTGGAAGCCGATGATGACTGCATCTGAAGCCTCGGCGAGGATAACGTCCGATTCGGAAATCGCACCGACCGCCTTGTGGATCACGTTCACCCTTACCTGCTCGGTAGAGAGCTTGATGAGGGAGTCCGAGAGAGCCTCCACGGAACCGTCCACGTCACCCTTGACGATGACGTTGAGCTCCTTGAAGTTGCCGATGGCGATACGGCGTCCGATCTCTTCGAGGGTCATATGCTTCTGGGTCTTGATGCCCTGGATGCGGATCAGCTGCTCGCGCTTGTTGGCGATGGTCTTAGCCTCCTTCTCGTCGCTCATCACGTTGAACTTGTCTCCTGCGCTCGGAGCTCCGTTCAGACCGAGTATGGATACAGGTGTGGAAGGACCTGCGGAAGCGACTTTCTGGCCGCGTTCGTTGAACATTGCCTTGACACGTCCGTAATAGCATCCGCTCAGGACCATATCGCCGGTCTTGAGGGTTCCGTCCTGGACGAGCACGGTGGCAAGGTAGCCACGTCCCTTGTCCAGGGAAGACTCGACGACTGCACCTATACCCTTCTTTGAAGGATTGGCCTTGAGGTCGAGGAGGTCGGTCTCGAGGAGTACCTTCTCGAGGAGCTTGTCCACGTTGATACCCTTCTTCGCCGAAATCTCCTGGCACTGGTACTTGCCGACCCAGGCTTCCGTAAGGATATTCATCTGCGAAAGCTGCTGGTAGATTTTCTCAGGCATAGCGCCCGGCTTGTCTATCTTATTGATGGCGAATACCATAGGGACACCTGCAGCCTGTGCGTGGTTGATAGCCTCCACTGTCTGCGGCATCACTGCGTCGTCAGCCGCGATGATGATGATGGCCAAGTCGGTAAGCTGGGCGCCTCGTGCACGCATCGCCGTGAACGCCTCGTGTCCCGGGGTATCCAGGAACGTGATATGGCGTCCGTCGGGAAGCTTGACGTTGTATGCGCCGATGTGCTGGGTGATACCTCCGGCCTCACCTGCGATGACGTTGGACTTGCGGATATAGTCGAGCAGGGAAGTCTTACCGTGGTCGACGTGGCCCATGACCGTGATGATAGGCGGCCTGGCCACGAGGTCTTCCTCACGGTCTTCCTGTCCGTTGTTCTCGGCTATCTCTTCCGAAAGCTCGGCGGTCACGAATTCGACCTTGTAACCGAACTGCTCGGCAACCAGGACGAGAGCTTCCGCATCCAGCCTCTGGTTGATGGACACCATCAGGCCGAGTTCCATACAAGCCTTGATGACCTCGTTGACAGGGGTATTGTTCATCAGGGTGGCCAGGTCGTTGACGGTAACGAACTCCGTTACCTTGAGAACGGATTTCTCCGCCATCTCCTGCTGCATCTCCTCCATCGTCTTGGCGGCTGCCTGCTCCCTCTTTTCCTTCCTGTACTTGGCTCCGAAGTTGTTCTTGCGGTTGTCGTTCATCCTTGCGTAGGTCTCCTTGACCTGCTTCTGGATTTCCTTCTGCATCGCCTCCTGCTCCTCTTCGGACATCACCGGCTTGAAGCGTTCGCTGCCGCGTACACGCTTCCTTCCCTTGCCCTGGTCCTGGGCCTGACGCTGGTCTTTCTTGCCGGCGTCGCGCTTGTCCTTGCGGGAGTTGTTGTCGGCCTGCTTCCCTTCCTTCGCCACATCTACCTTCTGGCTGCCCTTGGCGATCCTTTCCCTCTTCTTTCCGCTCTTCTTCTCGAACTGGGACATATCGATCTTGCCGAGGACCTTGAATCCCTGGGATCCATCCTTGCCTTCAGATGCAGACTCTTCCGGCTTGGCCGTAGATTCGGCCGCTCCAGCCTTCTGCTCCTCCGGGGATGCGGTCTCCTGTGATTCCGCCTTGCCTTCGGTTTCCTGGGCCTGGATTTCAGGAGCAGGCTCCGTGACCTGAGGCTCCTGCGCGGCTACGGCTGGAGTTTCAGGCGCGGTCTCCTCGTGGACTTCCGGCT
>JAGDBQ010000009.1 GCA_017958985.1 Bacteroidales bacterium | reverse complement strand
TGCGAGCCATTATTGGTATTACAGACCGTCATCAGACGATCCTTCCTCCGAGACAGGATGGACGGTCCGCGCGACCCAGACGATTCCAATCAGCGGTATCAAGCACGTATATGAGTGCAACAACCTGACTAAAGTCGCCGCAACGGCCTTCTAGGGTCCTGTAAACGTACATCAACCGACAGAGGATGACCAAACGGCCATCCTCTGTTTCTTTATCCGGATGATGTTACTCTATGGTCCGGGAGAGGAGTTGGTAGACGGAGCCGTCCTGGAGAGTCGTTTTGCGGGTGGTCCAGCGGCCTGCAGGGTCGTAGGTATATTCGTACGTGAATATGACAGGACTGCCGTCCTTATTCTCGATCTCGCTGGCTATGAGGTCTCCCTTCGAGCTGATGAAGACATCGGTGCTGCTGGTCGGCAGGCCGTTGCTGTCATAGGTTATCGAAAGGTTCACGAAATCGCTGGTGATGGAGACAGGCTTGCCGGGGGAGAGGTAGATATAATCGGACTCTCCGACGAGCTCGTCTTCATCATCGGTGACGGTTTCCTTCCTGACTGTCCCTTTGCGCGACCACTTGTTCTTGCTGACGGTCTGCAGCTCGCCTTCCTGATAGAAATCCGTCTGCACTATCTGTTTTCCGTCGTTCGTATGCACCCAGGTCTGGATATCCTGGTTATTCATTCCGTAGAGGGTGCATTTGCTGATGAAACTGCCGTCATATTCATAGTGATAGCGTCCCGTCAGGCTGCTGTCCTGGTCCAGGAGGAGGATTTCGTCCAGATGCCCTTCGGCATCGTATACGTAGAATTCATAGTTCATCACGCTGCCGTCCGTGAAGAGGGTGCGGAGAGAAGACAGGTTCCCGGAGCCCTCGAACGCAGCTTCGTAGTTGTCCTCTATGATCCTGCTATAGGCTGTGTCACATACGACCTTCACCTTGCTGACCGGTTGACTGAAGATTCCGAACTTTTCGAGGTCGGTCTGTTTTGAATCCACAACATTGCCGCTGCATCCGGAAACAGAGGAAACCAGTATGGTCAAAGCTGCAGCCGTTTGCAGCAGGATATCGAGCCTGGCCTTTTCCATATCCTCAGTTTAGAAACGGTAAGTCAATCCCAGGGTGCCGTAGATCGGATACAGAGTCTGCTCCACGGTCTTGAAATCGCTGTGATGGATTCCGGTGAGCCCCCATTCGATATCTACATAGATTCCCAGATCCTTGAGGAAGAACCAATCGCAACCGAGGTCCAGCCCGTATTGCATCCTGCGCATATCCGAAGAGAAGTCATAGTCTCCGCGGTCCTTTCCGTCACCTATCACTATCTTCGGACCGGTAGGGTTTCCCAGGCGGAGGTATCCGTTGCGTGCAAATCCGGAGAAGCCCTTCTTCAGGAGATATGAAGCGTAGGGTCCGAACCTGAGGCGGAATGACTCGGAACTGTTCCTCCAGGAAAGCATCAGAGGGACCGTCAGCATCATCTGCCTGACCTCTGTGGTCACATCTCCTGTGAACTGACCTTCTATCGACTGCTGGCCCTGTACGATCGCCATATGATAGTTCTTGACATTGGCTTCTTCCTTCATCCCTTTGTCTTCGAAGCGGATACCTGATACGATACCACATTGACCGAAGGTCTTTTCGGCAAGAAGGCTTGCCTGGTAATTGGGAGTCAGTGAGAAACTGTTGATATTCCTTATCTCTGCGGGCATCTGAAGGGGAGCGGTGCCTCCTATCGAGAAGCCTGCACTTGCCGTGAATATGATGGATTTACTGTTTCCCTGAGCGCTTGCCGCAACCGCAGCCGCGATCATCAGGACCGATATTAGGAAATACTTTTTCATCGCTAATTGTCTTCTGATTCACAAATGAGACGTACTTTGTCTATGCAGAGGGTAGAGCCTACAGCTCCGATGAAACTGTCTCCTCCCTTGCTGGAAGAGAAGACCACAGTCATACTGTAGCCCCTGTTGGCAAGGAGGTCCAGGTCCAGCTGCCCTTTGTAGTCGAAATCGATGCTGAAAGCAGTCCAGTCGGACGTAGGTACGACATAGACCATATCAGCTATCGCTACGATCTGGCTGCCGGTCTTCACATTGGTGCCGTCCAGGATCAGGGCATTGCCGTCCGAGTCGTGGTTGAGGAAAAAGACCGCATATACATCGGCGCTGTCAACCTGTCCAGGAATCTCCTTGTTATTGGCGTCTGTCACCTTGTCCCCTGGGGTATATTTGTAATACCCGGTCATCCTCAAAGGCTTCCTGTCGAAAGGAATACCGAAAGTAGTGGCACGCAGCGGATCCATCATCGCCGTAGTGGTATCGAATGATCCGATAAACAGATTGCCGGCAGCGATAGGTTTCCCGAACAACTGTCCGATCAAGCCGGTGCTGCAGGTGGTGAGTTTCACGGCAGCGCCGTCATAACCCTGCTCGAGCACTGAGGAAGGGAACATATCGGGAGTCGCATTCGTGGCGGTGATGGCGTAGCCGGGATTGCCCGTCGCCCAGATGGTGCCGAGGCTCTCATCCGAGCCATCGTTCATCCACACGTTGTATGTAGCCTTGGAGGCATCGAAATATACAGTCGAATAATTTTCGAAGTCGTAACTTACGGTGTCACCCACCATCTTGGTTTCCTGTCTGAAAGATAACCTGTATCTCCTTTTCCAATTGCCATCCTGCGAAGTTACGGTATAAGTGACAGGACCGTTGCTGAAATCCTGAACGGACCCGGATTCCGGGTTGATAGTTGCGCCTTCGGAAAGCCGGAACGTTGGAGCGACGGATGATATGTCGGCCTTTCTGCGGACTGAAAAAACTATGACCGAATCAGCGGATGGGATGCTTCTGGTCATATCCGTGGCGTTGTAGAAAAATGATTCCGGGTCATCAACGACGACCGTGACTTCTTCGATGTCGCATTCTGCATTCGGTGCCTCATCCTTGATGCAGGAAGAGAGGGAAAACATCACTGCAGAGATGCACAGGAAAGTAAAACAATTTGACAATGTCTTCATCCTTGTTCTGTATTTTGAAGTTGCGAAAATACGCGTTTTCCAACTAATGAGCAAGGATTTTTATCAGGTATACACCCTTAACAAAAATGTTTCGGTCTATAATAATTTTGTTTCAAATATTGATAATAAATAGTTTAAGCGCCAAGATAGCTAATCCTTGGAGTAAATGTACAGATTGTGGATTTCCCTGTCGTATCCCTCGTAGAAACCCTTCGGCATACCTAGGATGATGCGTGCGCCGCGGTTGGAAAGGACGACCAGGTCCCCGTTCGAGGGGTTGACGGTGAGCCCTTCGATCTCTCCGGTGAGGATGAAATCGTCCATCTTCCTGAACAAGGTCACCTCCCCGCTTTCAAGGTCTGCGGAATATATATTGTCGCAGGTTCCGGAGTCGGCGTCCCCGTCGTCGCAGGAAATCAGGATCTTTCCGCCGAGGCAGAATATCCCTTGCTGGAGCGACGGAGCAGGGGAGAGGGAGAGGCTTCGGACATATTCTCCGGTTCCGAGGTCGTAGCAGTATATCCTTTCGCCTTGCACCCAGTCGGCCATCCAGACCTGGCCTTTATCCCTGTCGACTGCCAGGCCGCAGCATTCTACTTGCCCTGACTGTTCGTTCCATTGGATGGAACGTTTGTACTCCAGGCTCGAGGCATCGTATACCGCGACCTGGATATTCGTCCCCTCTCCATCCACGAACAACTCGCATCCTGCGAATATCTCCCCCTGATAGGTATCTATGTCACCGATATGGTTGCATTCCTTCTCCAAGTTCAGGAACGGGGTCTCGTTCGACAGGATCAGGTTGCCCTCGAGGTCGTATTTGTACAGGGCTGTGGACCCGGAGACATAATAGAATGAGCCGTCCGTGGCAACGCCCTGGCGTCCTGCTACTTCCAGGACATCCTTCAGGGTGTATCCTGTGTCTGCTGTTTTGTCCCTTCCGCAGGCAGTGCAGCAAAGCAGTGCTGCCGCTGCGATGATCTGAATGGTTTTCATTTTCTTGAACGAATCTTTCCTGCAAAGAAAACAATTATTCGTAAATTTGAAAAAAGTCGCCAGACAACAATATGGAGGGTGTTTTCAATAAGGTTTTAGCGGCGGTTGCGCTCGGGATAGCGCTCCTGTCGGCCGGCTGCCTTGACGGTTATACGGATATGACGGCCCCCGGAGTGTCCCTGGACCTCGCCCGGGCCAGGGCATCCAGCATTTCGGACCTGAGCTATGAGATATACCTGGGCATTCCGGCAAGCAGGGATTCCTCCCTGTCCGGACGTGAAACCGTACGCTTCTCGTCGTCCCGGCGAGGCAAGGTCGTGCTGGATTTCGTCCCTGAGACCTTCAAGGTGGTATCAGTGAACGGTAAGGCAGCGAAGGGCAGGTATGTGAGGGAGCACATAGTGGTGCCGGTAGCCAGGGGAGAGAATTCAGTCGTGCTGGAGTTTACGCCTTCGGACCGGTATCTTAACAGGAGCGATGAATTCCTGTACAGCCTTTTCGTTCCGGCACACGCCAGGACGGTATTCCCTTGCTTCGACCAGCCTGACCTCAAGGCTGAATATCAGTTGACGCTTGGTTTGCCGGAAGGCTGGACAGCCGTTTCAAACACTGAACCTTTACTTCAAGAAGAGGATGAGGTAACTTTTGATAAAACAAAGCCAATCAGCACATACCTTTTTGCATTTTCTGCTGGTAAATGGTACTCGGAAACAGATGAGGAGACCGGGATCACCGCATATTTCAGGGAAACTGATCCGGCGAAAACCGCCCAGCTCCCGGAGATATTCGGAGAGGTCAGGATGGCCCTCTCCTGGCTGGAGGAATATACCGGAATGGCGATGCCTTTCCCGAAATACGACTTCGTGATAGTCCCGGACTTCCAGTTCGGGGGTATGGAGCACCCGGGCTGCATCCTTTACCGTGAAGCGACTATGTTCCTGGGGCCGGATCCGACTCCTGACGAGCGTGCAAGGCGCATTGAACTGATAGCCCACGAGACTGCCCACCTCTGGTTCGGGGATATGGTGACTATGCGGTGGTTCGATGACGTTTGGATCAAGGAGGTGTTCGCAAACCAGATGGCGGCCAAGATGGCTCAGCCGATGTTCCCGGGAATCGACCACGAACTCAACTGGCTCAAGAAATATGTCGCCCTGGCGATGGCGGAAGACCGTACGGGCGGTGCTACGGCCATAAACCAGCATCTGGACAATCTTGCCGACGCCGGCCTCATCTACAATAATACAGTCTATGACAAGACGCCTGTGATGATGCGCAGGATCGAAGAATATATGGGGCCGGATGCGTTCCGCGACGGTGTCAGGGAATACCTTTCTGCTTTCGCATATTCAAACGCAACCTGGGATGACCTCGTGTCGGTACTTGACCGGCATTCGGAGAAGGATATCCGCAGTTTCAGCGAAGGGTGGACCCTCGAGCCGGGAGCCGGCAACCTTCGCGGGATCCTTTCTGAATATGCTTCAGGCGACGGGGATCCTGCACGTGAGGCCCGTATCCTGCTTTCGCAGGACTCCTATCTTGCGGGACCTTCAACCGCGGCTCCTGAGCAGCTGGATACTCTCATTGGATGGCTCGAAGCAGAAAGGAACCCGATCGTGGCCTCTACGATCGTCAGCTGTCTGCAGGACCCTCTCCGCGACCTTCCGGATTCCGACAGACCTGATGCCGAGGCACGGCTCCTCGGACTGTCGGAGGCCCACCCGCTCCCTTCCTGCAGGCTCCAGGTCCTGCGGCTGCTCGCCGCCGAGGCTACGAGTCCTGAGGTAACGTCCGCAGTCTTTGACATCTGGTCTAATGAATCGAACAAGTCATTGGATATCAATGATTATATGTCGTTTACCTATCAGCTTGCTTTAAGATATCCGGACAGGGCTGAAGAGATTATCGCAAAGCAGAGGAAACGTATCGACGGAAGCTATTCTTCCCGTCCTTTCAACCAGGAAATACTCCGTCAGTTCGACTTCGTAAGCAGGGCTGCGCTACCGCGGCAGGAAGCCCTGGATTCCTTGTTCGCCGACCTGCTGGTAGCTGAGAACCGTTCGGTAGAGCCGTGGGCATCTTCGGCCCTATCTCTCCTGAACCATTTCCTCCGGGATTCCTCATCCGTGAAATACATATACCCGGGGCTTGAAGCCGTGATGGATGTCAAGGCTACCGGAGATATATTCTTTCCTACGAACTGGTCTGTTGCTTTGCTCGGGGCGCACCGGAGAAAGGAAGCCCTGGATGCCTTGGACAGCTTCCTGGCCGCGCATCCTGATTATCCTCGGTTACTCAGGAACAAGATCCTGTATGCTGCATATCCCCTTCAGAGAGCCAACGGGGCAGCGGATCAATAGATGTCCTTGAACTTGTCGAAGACAGCCTTGTCGTCCCGGGAAGGATCGGGTGTGAAGGAGCGGCTTGTACGCATCTTTTCCAGAGCATCCTTTTCCTCCCTGGAGAGTTTCTTCGGAATCCAGACGATGATCTTTACGTACATGTCACCGGTTCCGCTGCCATATCCGCTTACTGAAGGCAGTCCCTTGTTGCGCAGCTTGATGACAGCTCCGGACTGAGTCCCGGGTTCCACCTTGGCCTTATATGTGCCGTCAAGGCAAGGCACCGCGATCTCAGTGCCGAGGATCGCGTCGGTGACAGATATCATCGCGTTGTAGAAGAGATTGTTGCCGCTGCGCTTGAGGTTCGGGTGGCTGATCTCTTCGATTATCACGAGGAGGTCGCCGTTGGTCCCGTTGTGAGGAGCTGCGTGTCCTTCTCCACGGATTGTCAGCTGCATCCCGTCCTCTACTCCGGCAGGTATCTTGACCTTGACGGTCTCACGCCTTCTGACCAGGCCTGTACCGCCGCAGGAACGGCAAGGATTCGTTACGATACGTCCTTCTCCTCCACACTGGGTGCAGGTGCTGTATGTCATAGTCCTTCCGAACAGGGAGTTGGTCACGTGCGATACCTGACCGCTGCCTTTGCAGTTCGGACAGGTTTTTATGTCCGAGGCGTTCTTCGTTCCGCGTCCTCCGCAGTCAGGGCAAGGCCTGTTGCGCTCTATGGTGATATCCTTTTCAACTCCGGTGGCGATCTCTTCCAGCGTCAGGCGGACCCTCGTACGGATATCCCTGCCCTTGTAGACCCTGGTCTGGGTCCTCCCGGAAGATGTATTGCCGGAACCGAAACCTCCGAAGCCTCCGAAGCCCCCGAAACCTCCGAAGCTACCTCCGAAAAGGTCCCTGAGGAGGTCTTCGAGATTGCCGAAACCTCCGCTGAAATCCGGACCGGCACCGGTGTCGACTCCCTGGAAACCATACTGGTCGTACCTGGCTTTCTTGTCCGGGTCGCTAAGCACTGAATATGCTTCTGAAGCCTCCTTGAATTTCTCCTCGGCGGTCTTCTTCTCGGCATCTGTTCCGTCTACCCAGCGGTCCGGGTGCCATTTCATCGCAGCCTTCCTGTATGCCAGCTTTATTTCGTCTGCGGTTGCCGTCCTTGCGACTTCCAGCACCTCGTAGTAGTCCCTTTTCTCTGCCATAACGGATTTCTCCTATATTCCCACTACAACTTTTGCGTAGCGGATGACTTTTCCTGAAAGTGTGTAGCCTTTCTGCACGACATCGAATACCAGACCTTTCTTGTCTTCTTCCGGGACAGGGAACTGTGCCACCGCCTCGTGGAAGTCGGTGTCGAATTTCGCTCCCTGGGCATCGATCTGTTCCAGACCTTTCGTCTTCAGGTATCCGAGCAGTTTGTTGTAGATCAGTTCAGTGCCTTCCCTGGCTACCTCATCCTTGGACTCCTCGAGCATCTTGATGGCTCTTTCGCAGTCGTCGAGGACAGGGAGGAGGCCTTTTATGGTTTCTGCCGATGCGGTGCCGACCAGTTCCAGTTTGGCTTCAGCCGAGTGGCGGCGGAAATTCTCGAAGTCTGCCATAAGGCGGAGATAGTCGTCCTTCTCCTTCTTTATGCCTTCCTTGAGCTCCTGGACCTCCTTGGTAAGCTTCTCTATCTTGTCCTCGGCTTCCTTGAGCTTCTTGTTCTCTTTCTTGGAAGGAGCCTCTTCTGCCTTAATGCTTTCCTGGTTCTCTATCTGTTCAGCTTCTTGCTGCATTTCTTTCTCTTTATTCTTTTTGCTCATTGCATTTCGATTTGATTGGCGACTGCAAAGATATCAAATTATCTGCCAACCACATAATTCTGCCACTTTGTCACAATTTTCAATACAAACGTTTGTATTATTGATTTGAAAACCGTAAATTTGTCTGCACATACACAGATGACACAAAAACGAATAGATATGTCCAGCTTCATCAACGAGGATTTCATGCTGTCTACGGAGACCGCCAGGCAGCTTTACCACGGCAGCGCAGAGAAGATGCCGATCATCGATTACCATTGCCACCTTGTACCGCAGCAGATCGCCGAGAACATCCAGTTCCGCGATATAACCCAGCTCTGGCTGGTCGACGGTCATTACGGGGACCATTACAAGTGGCGTGCTATGAGGGCTAACGGTGTTTCGGAAGATTACCTGACCGGAGGAAAGCATACGGCTTGGGAGACTTTCGAGAAATGGGCGGAGACAATGCCGTACCTGATGAGGAATCCTCTCTATCATTGGTCACACCTTGAACTCAGCCGGGTTTTCGGGATCGACAAGATACTCAGTCCGAAGACCGCCCGCGAGATATTCGAGGAATGCAATGCAAAGCTTGCCACTGAAGAGTACAGGGGACAGGCTCTGATCCGCAAGTTCGGTGTGGAGACTGTCTGTACGACGGACGATCCGGCAGATGACCTGCGCTGGCACAAGCAGATCGCGGAGCATCCTTTCGGCACTAAGGTTATTCCTGCCTGGAGGCCTGACAAAGCGATGGCCATAGATGATCCGAAGTCTTACAAGGAGTATTTGAAGAAGCTGGGTGAGGCGGCAGACAAGGAAATAGATTCCTATGCCGACCTTCGCGAGGCACTGCAGAAAAGGCACGATTTCTTTGCCTCCAGGGGCTGCAAGCTTTCCGATCACGGCCTTGAGGCTTTCTATTCCGCGGATTACAAGGAGATCGAGATAGAACTCATATTCAAGAAGGTCCTGATGGGCATAGCACCAAACCCGAGGGAACTGGAGAAATTCCGCAGTGCGTTCCTCTTCGACCAGGCCGTTATGGATGCAGAAGCCGGATGGGTCCAGCAGTTCCACGTCGGAGCGATACGCAACAACAATTCGCGTATGTTCAATCTCGTCGGCCCTGACACCGGCTACGATGCTATCCACGACCAGGGAATGGCCGCTGCGGGCAACAGGTTCTTCGACAGGCTCACAGCCGCAGGGAAGCTGGCCAAGACTATCCTGTACTGCCTCAATCCCAAGGACAACGAGGTGATGATGACGATGGCATACAACTTCAACGACGGCACCTGCCCGGGCAAGATGCAATTCGGCTCCGGCTGGTGGTTCCTCGACCAGGAGGTTGGAATGCGCCGCCAGATGGATGCCCTTTCCGTACTCGGCCTCCTTAGCCGCTTTGTCGGGATGCTTACGGATTCCAGGAGCTTCATCAGCTATCCGAGGCACGAGTATTTCCGCAGGATCCTCTGTGACGTTCTCGGAAAGGATGTCGAGAGCGGCAGGATCCCTGCCAGCGAGATCGCCGATGTCGAACGGATGGTCCGCGACATATCTTACAACAACGCGAAGGAATATTTCAACTTCTAGAGATGAAGGCGATTCGTTTACGGGAGATCCGGCTGTTCCTGCCGGTTCTCCTTTTTTTCCTTGGAGGCTGTTCGCCTCGCACGGCTTACACCAATCCCGTGATCTATTCCGATTATTCCGACCCGGACGTGGTCTGCGTGGACGGGGAGTACTGGATGACCGCAAGTTCGTTCAATTGCTCACCCGGCCTTCAGATCCTTCATTCGACGGACCTGGTCGACTGGGAGGTCGTTTCCGCTGCGCTTCCTGAGGGATTATCCTACCAGGGTGATACTTCTTCGGCAACACGCCACGGATGTGGAGTGTGGGCACCTTCCATACGTTACCACGATGGGCTTTTCTACATTTTCTGGGGCGATCCTGATTACGGGATATACCAGGTCCACTCTACGGATCCTGCCGGAGAATGGTCGGAACCGGTCTGCGTGGCAGAGGGCAAGGGTATGATAGATCCTTGTCCGCTCTGGGACGATGACGGGAGGGTGTGGCTTGTACACGCCTGGGCCAAGAGTCGCTGCGGCTTCAACAACATACTGTCCGTATGCGAGTTGGACAGTTCAGTCACGACCTGTATCTCCGGACACGTAACGGTGTTCGATGGTTTTGAAAACGGCCAGGTGACCACCGAGGGCCCGAAATTCTACAAGAGGGGGAGCGAATATGTGATACTGTGTCCTTCCGGAGGTGTGAAGACGGGGCATCAACTCGTACTCAGGTCCGATACGGTGGACGGAACCTATCGGATGAGGGTGGCGATGCATTCCGGTGACTCCAAGGTATTCGGACCCCACCAGGGTGGCTGGGTGAAGGATGCCGAGGGCGGCGACTGGTTCCTGCATTTCGAAGACCGCTATGCCTGGGGCCGTGTCGTACATCTCCAGCCGATGACCTGGACCGACGACGGTTGGTGCATCATCGGAGTGGATACGGACCGGGACGGAATAGGGGAGCCTGTAGCATCCTATCCTCGTCCTGCCCCCTTCCGCAGGAAACCTCGCTCAGGACGCCCGGACCTGCTCTTCCAATATCAGGGTAACGCTCCTTCAACCTCAGAGGGCTCCTATGCGCTTGATTCTGCATCCAATCTGTGGCTGGAGCCTTCGCTTATGCTTGAAAAGATCTCCGGACCTGAGATGGAATATTCGGATAGGTTTCCAGTCCCTCCGGCCGGCCGTCAAGGCATAATCGTTTTCGGGACGGACTATGCGACGGTAGAGGTCGCCGTCAGGGACGGCAAGGCATTCATATTGCGCAAGGAGTGCCTGGGTGCAGACAAGGGTTCCCCTGAGGCCGTGGTAGATTCCCTTCTCATTCCGGACGCCTGCGACGAAGTCAGGCTGGGTGTCGTGATAAAGGAAAGGCGGAACTACGAATCGCCTGAATATGACGGGAAGGATACATATTCCGCAGTCTGCACGTTCAACTATTCCTTCGGTCCATCAGACCCTAAGCCGCTGGGGCCGGAATTCATTGCCAGGCCTGGCCGCTGGATAGGTGCCAAGACAGGCTCTTTCCACCTGTAGGATAAGCCCGAATACCATAAAAGGAGCCGGTGCGTTCGAGCCGGCTCCTTTTTTATGTGACGCAGGGGATCCCCGGACAAGCCGGGGATGACGGGGGATGACAAAGAGGTCGACCGGGATGGTCGACCTCTTGTCTGTAATGCAGCCCAAAGGGCAGTGGAGACTACCAGCGGCTGTCGCCGTATCCCTTGTAAGCGCTGCTTACCGTGAACTTGCCGGAGGCGGTGTCCTCGGTGAAAGGACTCTGGGTGAGCACGGTGCCTGCGGCGGCTATCTGCTCTGCTGTCAGGGCGTTCCACCAGCTGTAGTTCTCGCTGGTGTCGATGTCGTAGAAGTAGTTCTCCGTAATGTAAGGAACAGCTATCTTCGCTGAAGCCGTACTGACGAGCTTAGGGAATCCGCTCGCATTGGAAGGCGTTTCGACCGCCCTGTGCATATTGGCGAAGATATTCCTTCTCACAGTGATCTGCCTTGGCATCACCGTAGCAGAGGTGGAACGGACGTGCATTATACCGTTGTTGTCCTTGCTGTCGACAGAACCGATGTTGAAGAAGGTGTTGTGTTCTACATTGATCGCTCCGCAGAATACTCCGGCATCGACCCTCAGGAACGTACGGATGCCGTTGTAGAAGGTGTTGTTGACAACCTTGATGCTCGAGACAGTTCCCTTCCTGAAATCGATGAAGTCACCACCGGTGCCCATTTCGCTGACGAGACAGCCGAGTACCGAGACAGGTCCGCAAGCGGAAGCGTTAGGACCGCTTATCATCCTGTTCTTGTAGTGGCTTATGTCGCAATCCTTGATATTCAAGGCAGTCAGGTTGGCCTCAGTGGCAAGTACGATCATATCTGAGAGGGCATCCTTGCCGTTCAGGTTGAGGTTGTTGAGGGTGAACGGAACCTTGTCTCCGGACAGCGTGAAGTTGGCCGTTACCACAGGTTTCTTACCGTGGGAAATCTTGCCGCTGATGCTGAGCTGGCCGTTGACGGCGATCGCACCGTGGCCTGAGAAATCGAGGTCGTTGGTAACGAGTATGTCAGTCTTGCCGGCGCTCAGAGCCTCGAAGAACGTCGTAGTGTCGGCGACCTCGAACTGAGGTCCGATGTACTTCTGGCGGTTCGTATTCCACCTTGCGTCACCGATGTTCTCGGATGCTGCGAGGGCGTTTACGAGGGTGAAGTCACCGGTGGCCGCTCCCTGGAACGGATCGGAAGACAGGACGACACCGTTGCCTGCGGTACCGAGTTCCTCTGTCATCTGGCTCCACCAGCTGTAAGCCTCGTCCGCGGTATCCACGTCATAATAGTAGTTGTGGATGAAGGTAGGAACCTTGATCGCCGCAGAAGTCTTGCTGACGAGCTTAGGGAATCCGTTGGCATTGTCCGGAGCCGAGTTGGCACGGTGCATCGAGGCGAAGAGGTTGTTGCGTACGATTACCTGTGCGGCATCGGTGACGGAAGTGCTCCTCACGTGGAATATACCGTTGTTGTCCTTGCTGTCTACAGCGCAAAGGTTGTAGAACGTATTGCCTGCTACCAGGACGGAATTGCAGATGACTGCGGCGTCCATCCTGAGGAAGGTGCGGATACCGTTGGCGAACGTGCTGCTCTGGACCTTGAGGGCATTGAGCGTTCCCTTCCTGATATCGATGAAGTCGCCGCTGGTTCCCATATCGGAAACGGTTGCCCTGCTGATCACGACGGAAGAGACTGAAGAGGTCTCCTTGTCCTGGTAGATCAGACGGTTCTTGTAGTTCCTGACATTCACATCTACCAGGGAAAGGACGTTGATCGTGGCCTTGTCCATTACGTAGAAGGTGTTGTCGACCGCATCTGCGCCGTCAAGGGTGATTCCCTTGACGGTGAAGTTGCTGACTCCGACGTTGAGCTGGAATCCACCCTTCAGCACGGCTGCCTTTCCTCCCATTATCGTGAGGGAGTTTACGAGGGTGGCCTTTCCGGCGGACACTTCCGTGCTCTCGGTTATGGCGGTGAAGTCATACACGCCGTTTTCGAGGGTGATCACGGTCTTGCCGGCGGAAATAGCCGTCAGGAGCTCATCCACGTTGGATACGGTGATTTCAGAGGTAGGGGCGCTGCCACGGGCCGGATTCCAGCGAGGGTCTCCGACGTTGGCGTTCATAGCCACACCGTTGGTGAGGGTGAAGTCTCCGTTGGCTGCGTCCTTGCAAGGATCTGCAGGAAGGATGGCGCCACCTCCGGTGAGGCACTCCTCCTTGCTCATATAGGCGAAGAAGGAATATGCAGCCTTGTCCTCGCGGTCCTCGCAGTTGTAGAAGTAGTTGTTCGTCACTGTTGCAGGGACGAGACCTGCCTTGCTCTTGAACTTAGGGAATCCTGCAGCGTTCGAAGGTTCCTGGTCGATCAGGATGGAGTAGAACAGGTTGTTCTGGACCTTGAAGCTGATCAGTCCGCTTCCGGCAGTGCTCCTGATATGGAAGATACCGTTGTTGTCCTTGCTAGACTCGATCGTGGCGACCTTGTAGAAGGTGTTGTTGCGGATGGTGGCATAGTTCATCTCGTGAGTTGCATCCGTGCGGACGAAGGTACGGCAGCTGTTGGCGACCGTATTGTTGACGAAGATGAAGTTATGGTGGGCACCGGCACGGAGGTCGATGAAGTCGGCTGAAGGCGAGCAGTTGTCGAAGATGTTGCCCTTGAATATCAGGTACTGGACATCGGACGTAGCCTTTCCGGAGTTGTCATAGAGAGCCTTCGTGCCCTTGAGGACGCTGTTGTAGATGGCGACAGTGTCAGCGACAGGGGAGTTGTTCTTGTCTTCCACCAGGAAGGAAGTACCGTCTCCCACGACTTCTACATTGTTGATGACGACGCTTCCGCCAATCTCGCCGCTGAGAGTGAAGCTACCTGTGACAGGAGTCTTCTTACCGTTGCTTGTCTGTCCGGTGAGGTGCAGAGGAGTGGTAAGGGACACGTTCCCGATCACATAAGGAGTGTCGCTGTATTTGAGCGTGATGGCATCCTTTCCTGCAGAAATGGCAGTCATAAGTTCTTCGACGTTGGTTACGACGAACTCGGAACTTCCGCCGCCTTCGCTCTTAGGAAGGACTGCGAATGCAGCCTTGCCTACTTCGGATTCGGTGTTGTAGATGTCATCCGGACCAGGGTTCGCATAGACTGAGACTGAATATACACCGGCATCGAGCATCTTGATGATGCTGGAAGCGATGGTGAATGAAGTGCCTTCATCTACGGAGTAGGTCTTGCCGCTGAATACGACTGAGTAGGAAGCGGCATTCTCCACAGGCGCCCAGGTAACCTCGATTTCCTTCTCGTCTCCTGCGGTCACAGTCTCAGGCGATGCAGTCGGGTTCGGGGCAGGGAGTGCGGTGTTCACCGCGCTGACATCCTCGGACCAGGCCAGTTCGCTGATTCCGATAGGACCGGAGCAGAATACGTAGACCAGGGTCTCTTCGGTAATGTCGCTGATGACGACTTTCTGAGGCTTGGTGGACTCGGCGAGGGATGCGACTCCGCCCTTGATGGTGCAGGAAGCCGGGTTCTCGACAGGAGACGTTCCAATGATCACGTGGCTGGTCTCGCCTCCGACAGGCTTGATTACGACAGAACCCGGAGCCTTGACCTTGAATACGATGTAGCCGTCCCTAGGAAGGTTCTTCTTGTTGGTTACGGTCGCGTTCTGGAAACTGAGGATTCCATTCTCGAAGGCTACCGGGCAGTCGCCTGATGCGACTATCATAAGGTGGTCGCGTACGGCTGACTTCTTGAATGTGCCGCTGAAATACCTTGCATTGGTGAGATCCCAGGTATGGGAACCTTCGATGCATTCGAGGGTCAGGTCCTCAGGCTCTTCGACAAATTCCGTCCACCACTTGGAAGCTCCAACCTTGGCAGCAGACAGGTCTGTGTTGGTGAGGTTGAAGAAACCACCCTTGGCATTGAAGCAAGGATCGGTATCGAGGACGGTGCCCTTGACTGCGGCAAGAGGCCAGGATTCCGTGAAGAACGTGGAGACGATGTTGTAGAACCAGTTGTTGCTGGCGGCTACGCTCAGGTCGGAAGCGGTCTTGTACTTAGCATTCGCGCTGCCGAGGATGGATTTTTCCACCATATTCAGGAACAGGTTGTTCTTGAATGAGACGGAGGAAGGCTGAACCTGGATTCCGAAGATACCGGCATTGTTGGCGTTGTCGACGAAGCAGAGGTTCATCAGGGTGTTGTTCTCGATCTTGATGTCACCCCAGGAACCTGCGTCGATACGGATGAAGGTACGCATTCCCTGGTAGATCGTGTTGTTCACGATGTTGAGCTTGCCTACCGTGGAAGCACCGCGGAAGTCGATGACGTCACCGCCGCCCGAGCCGTCGCTGTTGATGTTGTTGATGTCGCAGCTGTCCCAGGTGAGCTCACCGATGGTCATAGTCTTGCTCCACTCGTAGATGAGACCCTTGGAATAACCGGTTATTACGCAGTTCTTGAATATGATGCTGGAAATCTGGATGTTGTCGGCGGCACCTCCGTTCTTCTTCTGGATAGGGAAGCCGTAGGTTCCGTTGGCACCGTCGAACTGGACACCCTCGAAATAGAGAGCGTCTCCGTTCGCCCAGGTATCGACCATATGGAGTTCTCCCTTGAGAACAGGCATGGAGCCGTCGGCCGTGCCTTCACCGAGGATGGATACACCGTTGGCGATATCCATGATGTCGATCAGGTAAGGTGAGCCTGATTCCTGGAGGAGGATCTTGGCTCCCGATGTCTTCACGGCGTTCTGGAGCTCGGCGACGGATGATACCGAAGTAGTACCGTTGGTGTCAGGAGTCGTCCAGGCATTGACTTCGCCGCGAGCGGCGCTCTTGAAGAAGAGGGTGAATACATATTCGGTCGAAGCGGTAAGTCCGGAGACCGTAGCCGTTCCGTTGGCGATGTCGCTTGCGGAGAGTTCGTAGGTCGAAGTGTTTTCCGATGAAGGAACACGGTATTCGATCCTGTCGACATCCTCGAAGTCGCCCACTGCCGTACTCCAGGCGAGGGATACGCTGGTAGAGCTCCTGTCGCTTACCTTCAGGTAGAGATTGTCCTTGACAGCGTATGTCTTGATGGACTTGTCATAGACGGCCCAGTTCGAATCAGCGAGACCGTTCGAGGAAACCGCCTGGACCTTGTAGTAGTAGGTCGCGTCAGCTTCCAGAGCCTTGGAGAAAGGCACCTGGGAAGGGTCGAGGGTGGTGGAGAAATACTCCTTGGTCATCTCCTTGTCGGTATATACGACCAGGTTGTATTGCGTGGCATCCTTCGTGACGTCCCAGTTGAATGTCACCTGGTCACCGTTGGTAACCTTGGCAGACAGGTTCATAGGCTCGAGGCATCTCCTGAGTTCGAGGGTACCTATCTCTTCCATCGTCTGGGAGCAGCCGAAGAAAAGTCCGGCGCTCAGGATGGCCGCGAGGAATGAAAGTATTCTATGGAATGTTTTCATATCGTTAGTCATTTTCAATAAATCTGCTAATAACCATAGTCGTTGACAAGGTTGCCCTGACTGTTGGAAATCGTGTCGTCGAAGATAGGCCAGAACTGGCGTGAATCAGGGTTGACGTAGTACAGACCCTGGATCTTTTCTGCATAGAAACCGGTCTTCTTGGCGTCGTCGTACTTGGTGACATATCCTTCCTCTACTTCCCAGGAAGCGTCCGGAGCGGCTGTTTCACCCTTTCCGAGACCGTAGATCATCAAGGTCTGCTCGTCGTCGGAGAGGAGGTGCCAGATATTTCCGGTGAGGTAGGAATAATCGCCGCTGAGGTCGCGCAGTTCCATCATCTTGCCGATAGCCTCGTCCATCTTGGACTTGAGCATATTCCAGCGGATGAGGTCGCCCTTGCGGAGGAATTCACCGCAGAATTCGAGGGCGCGCTCCTTGACGATTGCGTCGAACATCGCCTCTTTGGAAGAGAGGGCGGCTACATATTCTTCCGCCTTGTCCTCGCGGCCTGCGAAAGCACGCTCGCGGACAGGGAGGAGATACTGTTTTGCTCCGGCAGGGCCGTTCAGTTCGTTCTCGATCTCCGCGGCCATCAGGAGTACGTCGGAATAGCGCATTACGACAGGCTTGACACCGTCGTCGTTACCGCCGGTATAAGGCTGGCTGGTCATCCATTCGAAGCGGTATTTGCCGAAGTACCAGGAACTGATGCCTGCAACCTCGGGACCGTTCTTGCCCCAGCTGTAGTTGACGCAGGTAACATCCCTTCTCTGGTCGTCGGCATCGTATTCGAACCACATCGTAGGGACAGGACCGGCGTCTCCGCCACGGCTGGCGATGGTGTAGCCGTTGATGCTGGCTCCATTGGCCTTGACGGCGAAGGAGAAGTTCCACCTGCCTCTATTGTCGCTGAACGGGATGACGTAAAGGGTCTCACCGTCGAACGGGAGGTTGGAAAGATTGCTCTGGCGCTTCCAGTAAGCCTCATAGTCGCTTGTGAGTGAGCAACCTCCGTTGTTGATCGCATCCTTCAGGTATGCGAGCGCCTTCGGATAGAGGGTGGACTTCGAGAGTTCCGGATCGTTGGAGAGCCTGACGGTTCCGAGGTCGCCGGTGCCTTCGCTGCCGTCGTCAGGACGGAGTGCATAGCCGGACGCTGCGAGAGCGATCCTGGCATACAGGCCTTCCGCGAATACCTTGTTCACGCGGTCGTTGGTCTGAACGGCTTTGGTGGTGTTCGGATAAGGCAAGTAACCGATGGCCTCTTCCAGGTCGGAGAGGATCTGCTTGAAGATGACGTCACGGTTGGCCTTCTTGACGTAGATGTTCTCGCTGTTTACGGACGAGAACCTTGCAGGGACATCTCCCCAGGCCTTGATGAGGTCGTAATAGAGCATTGCACGGAGCGTGAGAGTCTCTCCCAGGAGGAAGGCCATATCCGCATCCGTATCGGTGTTCCCATAGTTCCTGAGGCCTTCGATGATGAGGTTGGAACGCTCGACTCCGCTGTACATCATATTGTAAGGTCCGTTGGAGAGGTTGAGCTGGGAATTGTTGGAGGCTATGTTGTAGGCAGCGATGTCGTACCTGCTGTCACCCGGCTTGAAGGAGCCGTTGTACCACTCGATGTCGGTGTTGAAACCGTAGAAGGGAAGGAACCTTCCACGATAGTTGTTGGTTTCGCCGAAAGTGTGGAGCACTCCGAATATGTTGTATTCGGTCAGGTCGTAGTTCGAGAACACGATCTGGTCGCCGAAGGTGGAAGGGGATTCCTGGTCGAGAATCGCTTCGCAAGAGGCGAGGGAGGCGCAGATCGCTGCAACCGAAATAATCAATGTGAATATCTTTTTCATTGTATGATTCATTTATGGTGAGCGGTTATTCGGCGAAATTGACTACTACTCGGCGGCATTCGCCGGACTTGGTCATACCTTGTTTTCCGACCCACTTGAGGTCAGTGAATCTTTCTGCAGGGATGCCGAGAGCCTTGAGCGCGTTGGTGACGGCGTTCACGCGGTTCTCGGAAAGCTTGTAATTGTATTCTTCGGAGCCGTTGGTGTTGGTGCTTCCGACGAAGCTGAGGGTCATATCCTTGTTTTCCTTCATCAGGTCGGCGATCTCTTCGATCGTGTACTTGGCGTGCTCGGAGAGAGCGTAGGATCCTTCAGCGAAGTAAATGGTGCGGAGCAGGCCGGAGAGCTTGGCCTCCTTGACTGCCTTGTCGCAATCCTTTGCGTTGGCCTTGAGGTCCTTGATCTGCTCGTTGGCATCTGCCAGGTCGTTGCGGAGCCTTGCGTTCTCGGCCTCATATTCCTTGCGGCTGTCGGCGAGCTTGTTCTTCAGGGCATCATAGTCACCCTTGAGAGCATTGTAGTCGCTCTCGAGCTCGCTGAATTTCTTCGAAGGCCTGCCGACGGTCCTGATGACCTCGGAAGTGCCGGTTTCGGTAGCCTTCCTTGCGAAAGTAAGGTTGATACCGGCCACGATTCCACGGCTCTTCGGGTATGCGGAATAATCGACTCCCGGAGTAAGAGGGGTGGCACGGCGGGTGTCGACCTCAGGATCGTAGCCTGAATAATTGGTCAGGCAGAACAGGTTGGTTCCCGTCACGTAGATACGCAGCTTCGAAATGCTGACCCTCTCCATGAGCGCTTCAGGGAAGGTGTAGCCGAGGGTGGCGCTCTGGAGGCGGAGGAACGATCCGTCCTCTACCGCCCAGTCGCTGAATACGGCGTTACCAACGAACGGAGACCACATCGAGGTGCCGCGGTTGGCTGCAGCCAGGGCGTCAGGATCGGTCATAAGTTCGCCGGTGCTCCAGTCGATGCCGCTCCATCTGTCGGCAACGTTCATCATATTGATGAGGTTCCTGTTGTAGAACTTCCTGGAAGATGTGAACTCGATCTTGTTGGCATTGTATATGTCGTTGCCTATCATATAGTTGAAGTTGGCTGAGAAGTCGAATCCGTGGAAGTAGGCGCTGAGTGCGAAACCTCCGGTGAAGTCCGGAGCGGCGTTGCCGATGATCTCGCGGTCTGCGACAGTGACCTTTCCGTCACCGTTCAAGTCCTTGAGCTTGAGGGCTCCCGGGCGGAGATACTGGGCTCCGATGATCGAGGAATTGTCAGCGACACCTTCGTTGAGGACCCACTTGCCGTCCGAATAGGTGAAGTCGCTGACTTCATACCTGCCGTCGTTTCGGTAGCCGTACATATTTCCGAGAGGTTCTCCGACCATTACCACGTAGTCGTCTCCGATTTCGGTGGATGCCCAGTAAGACTGCGAATAGATGGTATCGAGTCCTCCGAGGGAGATGACCTTGTTGATATTGTATGCGATATTCCCGCTCAGGTTGAGGGAGAAGTTCTTGGAAGAGACAAGAGGCATATTGAGTGTGAGCTCGATACCGCGGTTGCGGGTGGAACCGATGTTGCGGTACTGGCTGTCATAGCCTGATCCCGTGATAGGGAAGTTGATGAGCAGGTCCTTGGTCGTGTTCTGGTAGACTTCCAGGGATCCTGATACCCTTCCAGTGAATACGCTGAAGTCCAGACCGATGTTATGCGTGTAGGTAGTCTCCCACTTGAGGTCCGGGTTGTTCATTATCTTGCCGGCGGTCCAGTAGGTCGATCCAGGGCTGATCCAGGAACTGGTGCTGCCTGAGAACTCCTTGTTGATCTGGCCGGTAGGGATGTTGTTGTTACCGGCGGTACCGAAGCTGTAACGGAGTTTCAGCTGGTCGATGTAGTTCCTGGTACCGCTCATCCAATCTTCGTTCGAGATTGTCCAGGACACCGCTGCAGAAGGGAAGTAACCCCACCTGTTGGCCCTGGAGAACTTGGAAGATCCGTCCGCACGGAGCGTGGCACCGAATGAATACCTGTGCTTGTAGTCGTAGTTGATACGGCCGAAGAATGAAAGCAGGTTGTCATTCGGATTGATGACGTTAGCCATTGAGACCGCGGTACCCGTGCTGAGGAAGTTCCACGCCATCTGAGAGTCGAAGAAGAGCGGGAAGTTCTCGATCATCGAGGTGACCTGGTTGGTCTTGCTGATGGTCATTTCCTCACCGAGGAGGATGTTGAGCGAGTGGTCAGGATTGTTGAACAATTTCTCGAAATCATAGTTCAACGTGTTGGTATTGCGATACTTCCTGCGGTTGTAATCCCTGTACTGGGAGGCAGGGGTATTCTTGTACGTCGCACTGTTGGTCACATAGTAAGTGGTGAGACCGTAGAAGCGGTCGTCCCTCTGTGCATAATCTTCATAACCACCGTCGATCTTCAGCTTGAGGTTCTCGATGAGCTCGAGAGTCATTGCTGCGTTCGCCATCCACGAGGTACGGAACCTCTTGGAGTCGTTGTCTGCTACTGACTGGAGCGGCGGAGCATTGTCGCCGTAGTCAGCCTCTTCGTCCATACCCTGGATGGTAGTGGATATAGGGATCGGGGTATAGGATACGGAATGCTTCAGACGGCCGTTGCCGGAAGTAGTACCGGTATCGTTGATGCCGTTGGCGCCCGATCCGCGCACGTCGGTTCCGGAATAGCGGAGGTTGACGTCGAAGGTAGCGATCTTGAACGGCTTGTATTGTGCCTTGAAACTGAGGTTGTTACGAGTATAGTCAGAACCCATCATTATGGCCTTGTCGTCCATCCTCGCGAAACCGAGGGTCCAGGTGTACTTGTCACCGCTTCCGGAGACGGCCACATCGTTGCTCATGGTGGTTCCGGTCCTTCCGAACACCATATCCACCCAGTCATTGGTCGGGTGTCCCTTGTACAGGTCTATGTCAGAGAACTTACCGAAATAAGGCTCGTAGTCGTCGGAGACGTTGTTGCGGATCTGGGCAAGTTCATACTGGAACTTGACGAAGTTCTCGGCGTCCATAGGGACGATGGCCTCCTTGTTGGCGATCCTCTTCACACCATAGTAGGAGTTGAGGCTGACCGTGAAGCGGCTCTGCTTGCTGCCGCTCTTGGTGGTCACGATCACGACTCCGTTCGCACCGCGGCTACCGTAGATAGCCGTGGAGAACGCGTCCTTCAGGACGTCTATGCTCTGGATCTCGGATGAGGAGATGTCGTTGATGGACTCGACAGGGAATCCGTCGACGATGTAGAGAGGGGAGTTGTCCTGTGTGATGGATCCGCCTCCACGGACCCTGATTTTGATGTCGGCATCAGGATCACCTTCCGTGGTGACGACTGACACACCGGCCATCTTTCCGGAGAGAGCCTGGCTGACAGTCGTTACAGGCTGTTCCGTCAGTTTTTCCGATCCTACGGATGAAACGGAGCCGAGCAGGTCGCGTCTCTTGACGGTTGCATAACCTACAACCACCACGTCGTCGAGTGTCGTAGCTTCATCTTCGAGAACGACATCGATGACAGACTTGCCTGCGACCGGGATGGAAACTGTTTTCATTCCGATCAGCGAGAACTGCAGGACTGCCTTGGAAGCGTCAGGAACGTCGATGACATAGTCACCGTCCAATCCTGTGGAAGTACCGGTGGTGGTGCCTTCGATCATAACGAAGACGCCCATCAGAGGTTCTCCCTTGGAGTCCGTAACTGTACCCTTCACTTCCTGGGCCTGGAGCGTCAGAGCGCCGGCAAGGCCGAGAAGCAGAGCGGTAAGTTTCATAAAGATTTTGCTCATAAGGATTTGTTGTTTGTTAATATTATATGATTTAGAGTTTCTTGTATGATCCGCCGTCATTCTGTGCCGATACTATGTCCTTCACGAGATAGTGGAGGTACATTTCGAGGTTGGTGTAGCGGCCTTTCGTGTCGATGGTCTTGGTTCGGGAATCGGAAGCGTTGTTCTTGTCGAGCCCGAACAGCTCCTCGTAATAGTCCGGAATCCCATCCCGGTCAGTGTCGACAACGCGTTCCATCTGTTGGGAAGTAGCTGAATATGAAGGCCATCCTCCGGCATCAGCCTGTGAGTCTATCAGTCCGTTCGTGGAACCGTTCGATCCTTTGTAGGTATATGTCCTGTTCCTGGTTTCCTTGGCGATCCTGGTATCTACCTCATCCCTTTCCAGGGAGGCTCCCGAGTAGTCGAGTGCCTTCCTGTAGGCATCCTCGGCAGTGTGTACCGTCATCACGGCCGCCTTCTCCGACCAGTAGAATGGAGATACCGCCTTTATCCGGCTGATGACGTCAGCGTCGGCGGTCGTGCCCGTCCAGTTGTCCGCAGTCTTGCCTGCGTCCGCTTCATCGTTACCGTCCATCACGTTTCCGGTCATATAGAAATGTCCCGGTACGATGGTGCTGCTTCCGGTAGCTTTCGTACAATTGTCGCAGTCCTTGGTCCAGGGATCTATGAACCTGTGCTTCGAGGAAGCGGTGGCAGGGCCTGGCTTGTAGTAGTTGGCTACTATGTTGTATTTCCTGTAAGTATTTGTCCCATTGGCACTTTCGCCGCCGTATGAGCTGTTGTCCCCCCAGTTGTAGACAACGTTGTTGACGAAGTCCACGGGGCCTTTCAGATCAGAAAGGTAATCGTGGTCGAAACGAGGGTTGCGGCTGTCGTGGTGGGCCAGTATGTTGTGGTGGTAGGTCGCGTTGGCTCCGCCCCATAATCCGCCGTAGCCGTGCTTTCCCTTGCCGTGGACAGAGTTGCGCAGACCTTCGGAGAGAATGCACCATTGCAGCGTGAAATTGGTCATCCCGTAGAAGCTTCCGCACTCGTCGGTGGACCAGCTGAGGGAACAGTGGTCGATGATGACGTCCTTGATGTCGTTGCTGCTGGTGTACAGGTTCATGGCGTCGTCCTCCGTCTTGCATTCGTCGCCCATCCTGCAGTGGATGAAACGGATTATCACGTTGGACGCATTGATCCTGAAGGTGTAGTTCTTCAGGCATATTCCCTTGCCGGGCGCAGTCTGGCCCGCAACCGTGACATCCCCGTACCCGCTTTCGATCTTCAAGGAGGACTTCAGTTCTATGATGCCGGATACGTCGAAGACGATGGTCCTCGGTCCCTTGGTGTTCAGGGCGGCACGCAGCGAGCCGGAACCGGAATCGTTGAGGTTGGTCACGTGGATCACTTCTCCGCCACGTCCTCCGGTCACGAAAGCTCCGCCGCCTTCAGCTCCGGGGAATGCCCTTGCAGTACCGTCTTCCTCAGCTGCAGGGATATCGAAGTCCGAGTAAGCCAGACCTGATACCGGGGGCTGTGGTGGTTGCGGAGGCTCCTGCTCACCTTCCGTGGTGGCCTCCAGGAAGGCGGAATATTCGGAGTGGAGGTCTCCGGCAACCGATCTGACTGCGAACCTGTAGGTGGTGTTCTTCGTCAGCCCGTATATGACGGCGTTCCTGTTGACGGATGTACTTTCTTTGATTGCCTCGCTGTCCTTCAGCAGCTTCCATTCATAGCTGCTTGCTCCGGCGACAGCTTCCCACTGGAAACTCAGGGAAGTTTCAGTCTTCGAATGCAGCGTTATGCCCGATGGCACCGCCGGTGCTTTCGCAACGGGTTCTTCGGAATTCCCGTTGCCTCCGCAGGAAACCGAGGCGCACATCACGGCGACGGATAAGAGTATTCTGTTCCTTTTCATTTCCTTTCCATTTCTAGGGACGCCCAGATCAGGGGACCGATGCCCTTAGGGTCGTTTTCGCAAATCTTTTCGTTTATGTAATAGTCATAGTCGCCGCGGCGGTTGTCCTTCCCGCCAAGTCCGGCTACGGCGCAGCAGCGCTCCAGGTTGACAAGTCCGTTTCCATCGGTCGATACGAACGTTTCGAGGAGCTTCGAATAATCCTTGCAGGCTGCCCTACGCAGGGATTTGTCGAGGAATCCCAGCCGCACGCCTTTCAGCATCGCATAGGTGAACATCGCGCTGCAGGTAGCTTCCACATAGTTGCCTTCGCGTCCCGGCTGGTCGAGGACCTGGTACCACATCCCCGTGGTAGGATCCGCATATTCCGGGAGTGTATCGAATATCCCCCTGAATATTCCAAGGACTTCATTCCAGCCCTCGGTTTCCCGGGGCACGATCTCGAGGACATCCACTATCGCCATGCAGTACCATCCCAGCGCCCGTCCCCAGGCGTGGTCGGACTGGCCGTTCTCCGGATTGCACCAGAACATCTTCCGGCTCTCGTCCCAGGCGTGCCTGTATAATCCCGTCGCAGGGTCGTAGGTATGCCTTGCAACCACCAGGAAGTGGTTCAGGATGTCCCTGAAGCAGGAATCCCTGAGCTCCGGAGCCTCATACCTGCGGGTATATTCGGCATAGAATGGCTGAGCCATATACAGGCCGTCCAGCCACATCTGGTCCGGATAGACCATCTTGTGCCAGAATCCTCCTTCGGTGGTGCGGGGATGCTGCGAAATCTGCTTCCTCAGCGTGTCCATCGCCATCCTGTATTTCTCTTTCCCGGTCCTGTCATACAAGCTGAAAAGGGTCCTGCCGGGGCATATATGGTCTGTGGAATAGTTCTTTATCTTATAGGTCTGTATCTTCCCGTCAGGACCGATGATGCTGTCGTACCATCCGTCCACGTACTTGAAGATGTTCTCGTCGCCATAGCGCTCGTAGACATCCAGGAATGCTTTCAATTCCAGACCTGTGGTGTAGTTCCATTTCAATTTGCCTCCCATTCCGTCCAGATGGGCACCGTCAGGGTTGCGTGTCATCTCGCTGGAGACGACCTGCACTGAAAACGGTTTTTCCTCCTTGCACCTGACAAGGAGGATGGAGGAGAGGACGAGTATGAATGTCAGTATCCTTTTCATTCGATTCCCAACGGATCCCAGACGTCGGTGTCTTTCGGATCCAGCATTACGTTTTCAAATGTATAGCCAGCAGCCTTCCTGGCCGTGAGTTTCCGGGACCATTTGACCCTGCCGGACAAGGAAGCCCCCGGACCGCTGTTCCCATATTCGGCATAATAGGAATTCTTCTTGGTGTCAGGCTTTCCTTCCTTCTCCCAGTCGTGCCAGCCTTCCGGAAGGATGTGGCTTCCGAGCTCGCAGCCGATAATGACTGTCTTGGCATATGCACCCCAGGGCCTTCCCAGGTAGCACTTCGTCACTCCTTCAGCCGCGGTGAACCTGCAGTTCCTGAATACATATCCGTAGCGGAACTCCTTGAGGGTGGATGCCGCAGTGATGTAGCTGTCTTTCTTGGAGTGTATATGGCAATTCTCGAACATCGCCGTGGCAGGGCCGAAGATGAAGTCCGTCGTACCTTCCACATAACAGTCGAGGAAGTAATTGCGTGCAGCCCAGCCATTGCGGCAGTATTGTCCGTGTGTATAGAGGGTATCCTGGTTGCCGATGAAACTCACCCTGTGGAAGAACACCCTGTCGCCGTTAATGCTTATCGCGACGGCCTGGCCTATCTCTTTCCCTTCGCCGGCATCATTCTCGACGGTCAGGTCCTCGACGACTATGTTGTTGGCGTGTATGTACATCGTGGCGCTCCCGGAGGTGCCGACGTTGCGGTCGGTTCCAGGCCATTTCATCTTGGCTGAGAGGCCGTATACTATGCGGGTCTTGCCGGCGCCCTCTCCACGGATGATCAGACGCGTCTTGTTGTGGGGGACGGTCACCCTTTCGCGGTATGTCCCTTCCTTGACCAGGATGAGGGTGAAGTATCCGTGTTCGTAGTCGGGAGCCGCGTCGATAGCTTCCTGGACGGTGAGGTAGTCCCCGCTGCCGTCTTGTGCTACTACGATGTCAGCCGCCCTCGTTCCGGCGGTGGCGGTGGATACGGCTGCATATATCAGGCAAACCAATGTGGCGGTAAGGAGCTTTCTCATTCCGGGATCTATTTGAAGGTTATCCTTTCCGAGTTGGTCACTTTCGGAGCGTCTCCGCCGGGAGTCTTTACCGAAACCCTCTCGAATGTGATGTCGCAGGCCTCGCTGATCTCGATGCCTTTGTCGGCGGAAATCGCTACGTCCCTGAAGGTGAGGTCCCTGACGGGCTTCTCAGGAAGGCCGTTGATGAATATGGCGCTGGCCGCACCGTTGCACACTATGTTGCTGAAATGGATGCCGCAGAACTCCGGAGTGGTGATATCCGCCTTGTATTCCGGTTCTGCTGCAGGGAATTCCCCGTTTGCTTCCGTAGCTGCCTTGCCTGCATAGAAGAGATTGAATATCACTGCGTTGGCGATGATGTCCTTCATCTTGATGTCGTCCATCCAGATATTCCGGACCACTCCTCCACGGCCTCTCGTGCTCTTGAAGCGCAAGCCCACGTCGGTCCCGAGGTATACGTTCCTGGTCACCTTGATATTCTCCACGCCACCGCTCATCTCGCTGCCGATCACGAAGCCTCCGTGTCCGTGGTAGACGGTGCAGCGGTCTATGAGGAGGTTCCTGCAAGGTACCCCGTGCCTCCTTCCGTCTTCATCCTTGCCGGATTTGATGCAGATCGCATCGTCCCCGACGTCGAAGGTGGCTCCCTGGAGGATCACGTTCTCGCAGGCATCGATGTCGATCCCGTCCCCGTTGGTGGCGTAGTAGGGATTCCTTACGGTGATGTCCTTGACGATTATGTTGCGGCTGAACAGGGGATGGATGTTCCAGGCAGGGGAGTTCTGGAAGGTGACACCTTCGAGCAGGACTCCATCACACTCCCTTATCGACACGAGTACCGGTCTCAGGAAGGTCTTTATGTAGTTCTCATCTAGCGATGCGGCCGGCTTGTTGAAGTTGCCGGAAGTAGCCCTTGCCGCCTTGTAGCCCTCGTCAGGGAACCAGACGTCCTGCTTGTCGCTCAGCACACCGCCGCTCTTCAGGAGGTCCTTCCATACCTTCGGGGGAGCATTCTGCTTCTTGACCTCGCGCCATTTGTCCCCGTTGCCGTCTATGATACCCTTTCCAGTGATGGATATGTTCTTCTGCCCCAGGGCATTGATAGGGGAGAGGCAGCGCCTCATATCCTGTCCTTCGAAATTGGTGTTGATGATGGGGTAGAGATCCTGGTCCGCACTGAATACTATGATGGCGTTCTCTTCCAGGTGGAGGTCGGTTCCGGATAGCAAGGTTATAGGGCCGGTGAGCCATATTCCTTCAGGAACGATGAGATGTCCGCCGCCCTTGGCGTTCAGTTCGGCTATAGCCTTTGCGAAAGCATCGGTGTTGAGGGTCATTCCGTCTCCCACCGCGCCGAACGAAGTGAGGCTGACAGTCCTTGAGGGGATCGTCGGCCGGTATACCTTCTCCATCTTGAACGGGAGGTCCTGGTAGAGGCCTGCGAACTCGTAAGCCTTCTTCCTGCCCGAAGTGAAAAGCACTGTGCAGGTAACGATAGCGGCTATCAATGCAATCGTTTGTATTTTTCTGGACGGGTTTAGTGTCATAGTGTTATGCATTCATCGGGCTGATAAGGCAGCCTGTCTGACTGCAAATATACAAACGTTTGTATTGATTACAAAATTTTTGTTCTTATTTTAATAATAATGACCGGCGTCAGGATTTCCTGCCCTTGACGAGGTACTGTTCCGCCTTGTAGGTGAGCATCATCAGGAGGATGGAGACGACGCAAGCAGCGATGAGCATTATGAACACGCTGTCAAGCCCCAGGTTCTTCATTGCGAAACCGATGACGATGTTGGCGAGGACTGCTGTACCGAGTACGTATCCCAGGAATCCGGTCAGGCCGGCTGCCGTCCCCGCGGCGTTCTTGGGAGCGAGGTCCAGGGCCTGGACTCCGATCAGCATCACCGGCCCGTAGATGAAGAAGCCGATGGCAATCAGGCAGGCGATGATGACCGTGAGGTTGTCGAGGTTTTTCCAGTATACGAAGACCGCGATTCCAACGAGGGCCATGAATATTATCGTGGGGAGTGCCCTGCGGCCTTTGAATACGTGGTCGCTCAGCCATCCGCAGATGATGGTTCCGGGGATTGCGGCGAATTCATAGGCGAAATATGCCCATCCCGTGCTCTTTATGTCTATACCCTTGTCAGTCAGGATCTTGGGCGCCCAGTCCAGGCATCCGTAGCGGACCATGTAGACGAAGGCGTTGGCGAAAGCGATGTACCACAGCAGCTTGTTGCTTAGCACGGTCCTGAATATCTCCTTGATGCTCAGCACCTCTTCCGCTTTTTCGGAATATGTCTGCGCGGCGTGTCCGGACCATTTCTCGATGGATGGGAGGCCGCAGGACTGAGGCGTGTCGCGGATCATGCAGAAGGCTATGATCGCTATGAGGATGGCGACGGCGGCAGGGAATACGAAGGAACCGATGATGAAATAATACTCCGGATGGGCTCCGTAGAACCACGATCCGAACCAGACCGCTCCATAGGTTGCCATAGGTCCTACGAGGGCCCCGCCGACGTTGTGGGCGCAGTTCCAGAACGACATCCAGGTGCCTCTCTCCTTGATGGAGAACCAATGTGTCATGACCCTTCCGCAAGGAGGCCATCCCATTCCGTTGAACCAGCCCACGAGGAAGTTGAGCACGGCCATTAGCAATATCGCCCAGGCCTTGTGTTCGATGCCGATCCACTTCACCGGGACCACCATGAAGGCCATCGACAAGGCGGCCAGCACAAGGCCGAGAGGCAGGAATTTCCGGGCATCCGAACGATCCGAGATGCTGGCCATCAGGAACTTTGAGAACCCATAGGCTATTGCGTTCATTGACAATACGATGGCTAGCTCTCCGGTTTCGAATCCGAGCTTCTCCAGGCCAGGTATGGCCATCGAAAAATTCTTCCTTACGATATAGAAGCCGGCGTAGCCGATGAAAATGCCCAGGAATACCTGCCAGCGCATTTTCCTGTACTCTTTGTCCACGTTTCCGGCCATTTCCGGTTTGTGTGCCGGAGGTGCGAGAAAATTCCTCATATCATCAGTTGTTTCAGATTGTAAAAATACAGACTTTTTCTCTTTTAGAAAAGGTTGCAGCCTATGTTTTTTTTTGTTAGATTTGTACTTGATTACCACATAAACAGAACAGAATCGAACTTTAACTGTCGACTTACAGTATGAAAACGATCCGCATTATCCTTATCTTCGCATTCTTTGCCTTGCTTGTCTGTTATTCCTGCAAGCAGAAGGAAGAAGAGATACTGACCGAGGTTGAATTCAGCGTACCTTCCACCGTCACCATCAAGAATACCGACGAGACAATGGACTTCAAGGTGCTTTTCAACCATCCTCCAAAAGCCACGGACAAGATAATCCTCGAAGATCCCCACGGTGTCCAGCATACCTGCCAGATCACCTCGGTGAACGATTCCAGATTCACGGTAAAGCTGCCTTCCGAAATGATTTCGGGCACGTACAAGGTTTACCTTTCCAGTGACGGTCAGAAGACTTTCAAGGGTTCGATGGCCGTCACGGTTGCATATGAACCTGTCCCCGGCGACAAAGTGACTCCTGAAGGGGCTACGATCTACGGGCAGGTCACCTGCGGCGGCAAACCTCTCTCCGGTGTGGTCCTGTCGGACGGAGTGGACGTGGTCAAGACCGACTCCGACGGTGTATACAGGATTAGGTCGGATAAGAAATATGGATACGTATTCGTTTCAGTCCCAAGCGGTTACGAGGTTGCTATGAGTGGCGTCATCCCGGATATCTGGAAGCAGGTCACCAAAGGCTCGTCAGCTGCGGAGAGGGCTGATTTCCAGCTGATCAGGACGGATAACGACATATTCACCCTCTATGTGATGGGGGATATGCACCTCGCCAAGAAGCAGAACGACATCAACCAATTCAGGGATTATATGGTTTCCTTGCAGGGGGATATAGATTCCGGGACAGGGAAGCAGTATGGCCTGACCCTCGGGGATATGACCTGGGACTGCTACTGGTATTCCAATTCCTTCGGTTTCTCCGAATATAAGGAGGAGATCGACAGGGACCTCGACAGGATCTGCGTGTGGCATACGATGGGCAACCACGACAACGATTACCGCCAGGTAGGGGATTTCCTCAAGGAGAATCCATATCGTGACGCGATCTGCCCGACTTACTATTCGTTCAACATCGGCAAGTTCCATTTCATCGTACTGGACGATATCGACTACAAGAACTGCCCGGCCAGCGTGGACAACGCCAGCGGAAAGATATCCGAGGACCATCGTTCCGAGTATGTCACCGATTTCACGTCAGACCAGATGGAATGGCTGAAGAAGGACCTGGCTACCATCGACAAGTCCACCCCTGTGATAATGTCCTCCCACGCTCCTGCTTACAGGCCTAACGGGGCTACGGGCGCAAAGGCGGGGCTTACGGCACACTCTGATGGAAGCGGAGACTACGGCACTGCTACGTTCCGTTCCCTCCTCACAGGTTACAAGGTCCATTTCTTCTCCGGCCACACCCATAACCATTTCACCTACGACGACAGCGCCAACGGATTCTACGAGACCAACGCCGGTGCCGTCTGCGGTTCCTGGTGGTGGTCCGGTTACTACACCACCGGTTTCAACCTGTCTCAGGACGGGACTCCCGGAGGATATACCGTCTGCAAGGTCAACGGGACCGATATCTCCTGGCAGTACAGGTCGGCCGGGGCGGATCCTTCCTACCAGTTCCGCACCTATGATATGAACGAGGTGCAGAAGGTCCTTACCGACGATCTCGGCAACGATGCTGCCGGATGGAAGACTATGGTGGCTTCGACCAATTCCTATCCTGCCAATACCGTCCTGATCAATGTCTGGGCATATGACAAGGAGTGGAAGGTCTCCGTTACCGAGAACGGCAAGGAACTTACCGCAACCCCTGTGTTGGCATACGATCCTCTGCATATGCTCGTGATGTCCGCCCCACGCTTCAGGGCGGGCTCTACCAATTTCGTGACATCGTCCTGGCCGCATTTCTTCACCGTTCAGACGACGTCCGTGAACTCTACCCTCGAGATCAAGGTAACCGACAGGTTCGGCAACGTCTATTCCGAGACGATGACTCGTCCGAAGGCCTTCGGCACCGCGAACTACAAGTACAAGAAGTAACTCTATATCATTTAATTAATCAAACCCTTTATGAAACTAACCAAAGCATTTGCTGCCATCCTGGCGCTGATATCCGCGGGATCCCTCGCATTGTCGGCGCAGACCAGGCAGGTGTCGGGAACAGTTCTCGACACCCAGCAACAGCCAGTCGTTGGAGCTGCTGTCATGACTTCCGCCACAAACGGGACGATGACCGGTTCCGATGGCGGTTTCACCCTCTCTGTCCCTGCGGGCGACGTCACACTCGAGGTCAACTGCATGGGTTATGAAGTCCAGAAGGTTCTCGTGCCTGCAGGCACCAGCAGGGTCCAGGTAATCCTCAAGGAAGACTCGATGCTGCTGAACGAGACCGTCGTGGTCGGTTACGGTACCCAGAAGAAGGTCAACCTCACCGGTGCGATCACATCCGTTGAGTCGAAGGAACTCGAGAACCGTTCGGCACATTCACTTTCCACTATGCTTCAGGGTTCCGTCCCTGGACTCAACATCACCACTTCTTCAGGTAACCCTGGTTCTACAGGTTCCCTGAATATCCGAGGATTCACATCCATCAACGGTGCTTCCCCGCTCGTGCTTATCGACGGTGCGGTGGGAGACATCAACCGCGTCAACCCTAACGATGTAGAGTCCATATCCGTCATCAAGGATGCTGCAGCGGCTGCCGTTTACGGTGCACGTGCTGCATTCGGTGTAATCCTGGTGACTACCAAGAGCGGTGCCGATTCCCAGGGCAAGTCAGTCGTACGTTACAGCGGACGCTGGGGCTGGGAGGAGCCGACGACCTCCACAGATTATGAGACAAGGGGTTACTGGTCCGTCTATACCATCAACAAGTTCCGCAAGGCATCCGAAGGATCCGACTACGTCCTCTACAACGACGTCGATATGCAGAGGCTCCTCGCACGTGTGAACGACAAGGTCGAGAATCCTGAGCGTCCTTGGGTAATGGAAGAGGTCCGTAACGGAGTCAACCAGTGGCTGTATTACGGTAACTTCGACTGGTGGCACTATATGTTCAACGACCAGCATCCGGTACAGCAGCATAACGTCTCGATGTCCGGAGGCAACAAGAGCATGCGCTACTTCGTGTCCGGAGGATTCGACCGTGAGACCGGTATCATCAAAGCGAATCCTGACGTGTTCAAGAAGTTCAACCTCCGTTCGAAGGTGGACTTCGACCTCAACAAGTATATGAGGTTCAGCAACAATACCTCATTCTACGGATCGAGCTATTCCTATATCGGTGTAGGCAACGTCGAGAACGGTATCGCATATGCCGCTGCACACGCAATCCCTATCTTCACCCCCAAGAACCCGGATGGTTCCTGGCTCTACCTTCCTGCCAACGGCATCCTCAACGGATCCTATGCAGTCGGTAACGGCCGCCATATCGTATTCGCCGAGGGCAAGAACATCAATGTGGACAGGAAGACCGACTTCGCCAACACTTCCGAGCTCACCATCAAGCCTTTCTACGGGTTGACCATCATCGGCAACTTCACCTACAGGTTCCATCAGAACAGGAACACCAACCGTACCGAGAATATCCCTTACAGGCAGTACCCCGGACAGGAGATGCAGTATTACATCTCAGGAGCCGGACTGGATGAGCTGTCGGAAACCATCGACACTTACAACTACTATTCTTCCAACCTCTACGCTACGTACGAGAATACCTTCGCCGACGCTCATCACCTTACCGTGATGGCCGGTGCGAACTACGAGAGCCAGCACCTCAAGCAGATCGGAGCGGTAGGTGACTACCTCCTTTCCACTGAGCTCAGCGACCTCGACCTTGTCGGAGCCAACAGCGATGGTTCCACTGTCATGAAGGTGTCCGGAGGACAGTCGGAATATGCGATGCTCGGTTTCTTCGGCCGTCTTAACTATGACTACAAGGGCCGCTACCTCTTCGAGACCTCTGGCCGCTACGACGGAACTTCCCGCTTCGCCCGCGGTCACCGCTGGGGTTTCTTCCCTTCGGTTTCAGTGGGTTGGCGTATTTCCGAGGAACCTTTCTTCGACAACGCCCGCGGTACGGTCAACAACCTCAAGCTCAGGGCATCCCTCGGAACCCTCGGTAACCAGAACGTAAGCAACTATCTGTACATCCGTTCCATCAATGTGTCTGACTTCGCCCACTACAGCTTCGGTGAAGGATCCACGGTTGCCAAGTATTCCAACATCTCCGCGCCTAACTCTTCGGACCTCACCTGGGAGACTTCAGTCCAGTACAACGTAGGTCTCGATATGGATATGTTCAACAGCCGCCTGCAGTTCACCGGAGAGGCTTACATCCGTGACACCAAGCATATGCTTACGGACGGAGTCGAGCTCCCGTCGGTTTACGGAGCCGCAGCGCCTAAGCAGAACACCGCAGACCTCCGCACCAAGGGATACGAACTCTCCCTCGCCTGGAAGGACCAGGTGATGCTGGGCGGAAGGCCTTTCGGCTACAACTTCCGCGCGACCTTGAGTGACTATGATTCCGAGATCACCAAGTTCGAGAACGAAGAGAAGACTTTCGCGAAGAGCTACTATGTGGGCCAGAAGATCGGTGAGATCTGGGGCTTCGTGGCGAATGACCTCTTCCAGACCGATGAGGAGGCAGCTGCGTATTCCTCCAGTGTAGATCTCTCCTATGTGAACGGAAAGATCCCCGGAGGTATCTGGAAGGCCGGTGACTTGAAGTACGAAGACATTGACGGTGACGGTATCATCGGCATCGGTGCGAATACCGTCAACGATCCTGGCGACCGCAAGATCATCGGCAACAGCCTGCCGCATCTCCAGTACGGCCTTACCTTCGGAGTCGATTATGCCGGCTTCGACGTGTCCGTATTCCTCCAGGGTACCGGCAACCACTACTGGTATCCAAGCCCGTATTCGTTCGCATTCTGGGGTCCGTATTCCCAGCCAATGAACTCCTTCCTCCCGAAGAACTTCATCGACGATGTCTGGGACTACAACAACACTGATGCTTACTTCCCGCGTGCCGTGGCTTATCTAGCCTACAACGGAAAGGGCCAGCTGTACAACAACAACACCCGTTACCTCCAGAACCTGAGGTATCTCCGTATCAAGAACGTCTCGATAGGATATTCACTTCCAAAGAAGGCTATCAAGCACGTCGGTCTGAGCAATATGAGGATCTACTTCACCGGGGAAAACCTCGAGTACTTCTCTCCTATCAAGAAACATTCTGCCTACATCGATCCGGAAGGAGCCCTCGACAGGAGCAGTTCCTACAACAGGGCCTTCTACCCTTGGCAGAAGTCTTATATGTTCGGTGTTGACATCACGTTTTAATTCCTGAATGAGAGCAATTATGAAAAGATATATCGTAATATTGGCGGCTGCGCTTCTCGCTTTCACCGCCTGTGATGACATCCTGGACAAGAATCCACAGTCCAAGCTTAGTCCTGAGACATACTTCACGAATATGACGGAGCTCCAGCTCTTCACCAATTCGTTCTACAACAACCTGCTCCCGAAGACCCCTTACAATGTCCAGAGCGACCAGTACATAAAGGCCAACCCTTCAGACCTGGTCAAGGGCGGAACGAACAGGATAGTCCCGAATACCAGCAGCAACTGGAGCTGGACCGACCTCAGGAAGATGAACACCTGCCTCGAGTATATGGAAGCCAACTGCAAGGATCCGGAAGCATACAAGATATACTCCGGTCTCTGCCGTTTCTTCAGGGCATATTTCTATTTCGACAAAGTCAGGATGTACGGCGACGTTCCGTGGGTCGACCACGAGCCGGGTACCGATGACGAAGTCCTGCAGGCTCCGCGTGATTCCCGCGAGGTCATAATGACCCATATGATCGAGGACATCGACTATGCGATCGAGAACCTTCCTGAAAGCTACAGTTCAGGCCATAACTACCGTGCCACAAAGTGGGCTGCACTTGCCCTCAAGGCCCGTTTCTGCCTCTACGAAGGAACTTACAGGAAGTATCACGACATCTCCTATCCGGAGCATACGTATACCTATTACCTCGAGGAGTCGGCAAAGGCTGCTGACAGGATCATGAAGGAAGGACCTTTCAAGGTATATTCCTCCGGGAAACCTGACCTCGACTATGCAGTCCTGTTCTCATCCTATGACGAGATCACGGACGAATACATCCTCTCCATCAACTTCGACTTCGGTACCGAGCTGATGCACAACGCCACCGCGGCTGCCCTTATGAACAGCCAGGGCCGTAACAGCTTGACCAAGAAGTTCGTGAACTGCTACCTTATGACCGACGGCTCCCGCTTCACCGACAAGGAAGGCTGGCAGACTATGCAGTTCGCCGAGGAAGTCGTGGACCGCGACCCTCGTCTGGGACAGACCGTCCGTCTCCCTGGATACAGCAGGATCACCGAGAACGGCGGAACGTATTCCTATTTCCCGGTTTCCGAAGGAGTCCAGGCCGACATCACCCTCACAGGCTACCAGATGGCCAAGTTCGTGATGCCTGAGAACAACCTCGCCAACGACAAGTTCGACAGGTCTTACAACGACCTTCCGGTGTTCCGTTACGGTGAGGTCCTCCTGAACTATGCGGAGGCCAAGGCAGAGCTTGGAACGATCACCCAGGATGATGTGGACAGGACGATCAACCTGCTCCGTGACAGGGTCAATATGCCTCACCTGGATGTCGCCTATGCAAACGCCCATCCTGATCCTTATCTCCAGACCGAGGATTTCTATCCTGGTGTAACAGACGGAATGATCCTGGAAGTACGTCGTGAAAGGGCGGTGGAACTTGCCCAGGAAGGCTTCCGCTACGACGACTTGATGAGGTGGAAGAGGGGACCGCTGCTTGCACGACCTTACTATGGAATCTACCTCCCTGGTGTCGGAGTATATGACATCGACGGAGATGGCAAGAACGATATCGCCCTCTACGGCGACGGACAGAGCAAGCCTTCGGCTTCTACCGCTACCGTTATCGCCAAGCTTGGCACGGACTTGTTCCTGAGCGAAGGTACGAGGGGATACATCGAGCCTCTTCACAACATCACGTTCAGTTTCGACGAGGGGCGTGACTATCTTTACCCGATTCCTATCAACGAACGTTCTCTCAACCACAATCTGACTCAGAACCCCGGTTGGAACGACGGTCTTTCATTCTAGTCCTTAAAACATTGAAATTATGAAACATATAAGAATATACCTGCTTGCTGCGCTGTCAGTCCTGGCTTTTGCCATCGCCGGCTGCAAGGATGAGGCGGGGTTCGAAGATTCAAAGGCTCTGCTTTCGAGTGAAACAGACATCACCATTCCTTACCCGGAAGCAGATGGCGTCGTGACGATCTTCGCCGACGGATACTGGGAGGCCGACGTCACGGACACCTGGATCACCATTTCTCCAAAGTCCGGTACAGGCTCGGTGGACGTGACCTATCACGTCGACCAGAATGCATCGGATTCGCCCAGGACCGCATCCATCGTGGTCAAAGGCAGTTCAAGGGTGGACAACCTCACGATCAACATAACCCAGAAGGGAGACAAGTACAGGAATGCGGCGACATATCCGCTCTCTGAAGCCATGACCCTCGAGGAAGGTACGGGTGTCAAGACCAGTGCCTGCCAGGTGATGGCCCTGACCAACAGTGGCTTCATCGTGAGCGACGGTTCCAGCAATATGTATGTCGTGGGTTCCACCGCAGGTCTGAAGATCGGAGACAGCGTCACCCTTTCGGGAGATATCGTCAAGGTCAACGGATTCAATGCCCTGAGCCTCTACGATGCTTTCGTCACGGGGAACGGAACTGCATCCTATCCGACACCTGTGGACATCACCGATGGTTTCAAGGCATATGCTCCCGGAGCAGTTACCTTCGTAACCTTCGACGGTTCATATTCCTCCAGCAAGTTCGTCGTGGACAATGTGGAAGGCGGCAAGGCTGAAGCTCCTCTGGCAAGCCTCGGACTCCCTGCCCTCGACCTGCATAACGTCACCGTGACGGGCTATTATATCGGTACTGTCGACGGAGTCCACGATTTCGTGGTCACTGAAGTCGTCGACGGAGGCCTGGCCGCCCAGATCTACCTCCAGTATGAAATCGAGACTACTGCCTTCCAGGAAGCCAATAGTGCTACTTTCGGAACGACTCACAAGTTCGATGCTATCAAGGGTAAGGGATATATCAAATATGTGCCTTACGACCTGGACGGAACAGACGCCAACAAGAAGTTCGTTATGGACATCTCCGGCAAGGATCCTCGCTGTACCGGACCTTGGCCTGGAGACTACTGGCTCTTCTACGGTGAGGCTCCTATCAAGTCCGGCTCCGTGGTCCAGATCCAGTTCGGCGCCCGTACTTCCGCTACCGGTCATAAGTACTGGATCCTCGAATACCTCGACGGAAAGACCTGGAAGACCGCCGGAACCCCTAAGGTTTCCACCGATCTCCCTGGCGACCAGGTAGAGTACACAGCCGCGATGAACGCAGACGGTGCCACCAACGTGACTATCAACGAGACCGTTACCTTCAGCCGCAATGTCGAACACGGACAGTTCCGCTTCCGCTGTGTCGCCAACTGGCAGGCCAGCGGTGCAGGACCGCTCGCTGCAAGGAACGGAGGTTCCGCCCGTCTGGCAGTCGCCAGTGCGCAGCACACGGCTCCCCAGCCGATCATCCTGATGGTCTCCGAGGGAGACGGCTCCGCACCTGACCTCCTGCCTGCAAACATAGTCACTTCGGTGAACCACCTTGCATTCGACGGAACACCGACCGGTCCCAAGACATTCACTATCACTTCCGACCAGGATTACACCCTGACTCCGAGTGCGAGCTGGTTCAGCATCGATGTGGCCTCAGGTACCGCCAACCAGGAACAGACTGTCACAGTTACCTGCGACCCTAGCGAGCTTTCCAACCTCCGTGAAGGTGAAATCGTCATCCTTTCCGGTGAGACGGAGCTCCGCATCCCTGTGGTACAAGGCGCCGCGGGTCAGTCGATCGAGCCGTTCATCAGCATCGTTGGCGGCAATACGATGAACATCAAGAAGGATGCAGCTTCCCACTCGGTCGGTGTGCAGTCCAATGTCGACTATACCGCCACATCCGATGCCGAATGGCTTACGATCACCAAGACCAGGGCTCTGGTATCAGTCAACGAGATGACATTCGACGTGACAGAGAACACTGCCGTAGAGGCCAGGACTGGCCATATCACCGTGACTGACGTTTCCGGGAAGCTCGTTTCCGTCCTGACCGTGGTCCAGGCCGGAACCCCTGCCGTATTGTGTGTTAAGTGGGCCTTCTCCGCTGCTAAGATGGCCGATTACGTCGACCATTTCGGTGGTACTGCCGGCGTCCTAGACAATAAAGCCGGAGACGGCGGGATGTACGTTCAGGCAAATGATTCCGGTACAGGAACTATCAAGTATATACAGGTGGACAAGACCGAGGTCGATGCCGCCGGCAACTCCAAAAGAATCGTAGGAGCTACCGGTCATCCATACGTTGCCGGTGCCTGGCCGGGAGACTACTGGCTGTTCACCGCTACTGACGGTACAGTCTATCCTGCCGGAACCAAGCTCCACATCTATTTCCAGACCAGGATCTCGGCTACCGGAATGAGGTATTGGATGCTCGAGTATTTCGATGGCAACGGATGGCAGCCTGCTGTCGAGACCCAGACGGCGACTGTCGGAGATGGCACTGTTACATATAACATTGACGTTTCCACCAACTCGAGCAAGAACAGCATCGTGGATTGCACCTATAC
>JAGDBQ010000077.1 GCA_017958985.1 Bacteroidales bacterium | reverse complement strand
GAAAGCGAGGTTCTCCGGGGAGACGGTCAGGACTTGGTATCGAGTGTAGTGGCATCCGAAGAGCAGGAATGCCATCCCACAGAGCAAGATGGGGAAGTGGCGTTTCATAACGCAAGTCGAATTAAAGAATAGTTCTCAAAAGATAGCCACTATTATCCGTAAAACCAAATCCATTTGATTTTCATGATAATTACTTAACTTTGAATATTATGAAAAAACTGCTTCCGTTATCTTTTATATTCCTTGTCGTCCTGGCGGCGTCTGCACAGGAATATGCCCCCAATCTCCCCTGGAGGGACTTTTCCGAGCAGAAGGATCACCACGTGGTGATTTCAGTCCGTATTGCATATATGCAAGACGAGATATTCGGATCTGGTACCGACCCGTATCTTCGGTCCCCAGATGCCGAGGCCGGAACTTACGTAGTATCTGGTATTTCCGCGGGTGTGATGCCCCCACGATTTCTCATACATTGCATCAGTGACCCAGGAAAGAGGCCAGACCTGCCCTCTGTGGGTATGGCCGCTGAACTGGAAATCGATACCCGAGCCTTCCGCTTCCTCCAGGTGGAACGGCTGGTGGTCCAGCAGGATCGTGAACCTCTCGGTCGGAACAGCCATATCCTTGAGAGCCGCCCTTGAGGGATTGCTTCTGTCGTCGCGGCCTATGATGGATATATCCCCGAACTGAACCACCGTGTCCTTCAGCAGGGTGATGCCGGCATCGCGGAAGAACACTTCAGCGGCCTCTTCACGGCCGATATATTCGTGATTGCCAAGGATGGTGAATACAGGGGCTTCGATCCGTTCCAGCTCTTCAGCGTAGTTCCCGTCTATGATGGGCTTCAGCTGGATGTCGACGATATCCCCGCCGAACAGCACCAGATCGGGTTTTTCGGCATTGATGAGGTTTATCCACCTGGCCAGTTCGGGTTTACGGTTGCCATAACCCAGATGAAGGTCACTCGCAAGGACTACCGTAAGTGGGCCGGCCAGGGGCTTTTCGGTCGTGATAGTCAGTTCCTCCCTGTATTTGTGCTTGTAATGGATTCCTCCTGCGACAAGTACTGCGGCCGTCGCTCCCAAGAGTGCTGCCAGGGTATATCCGTTGGCAGACATCCATCCTTTCGGGATCACTTTCAATAGGACGCCGATGTCGGCTGCCAGGAACGCAATAAGGAGGTAGAGGTAAGCTATCATCCAGGTGTGGCCTATATCGTGGAGAGCTCCGAACTTCATCCCGGCAAACGCAGTCGCCATCCAAAGCAGGAACAGTCCCGCGACGATCAGGGATATTCCTTTACCGCCCGGAGTCAGCCTGTACAGATGCCAGGTCACATATGTGACGGTCGAAAGGAATACAACGAGGACTATGAGGAAGTAGGCCTTCATCTCTTGGTCAGTCCGGCGATGACAGCTGAAGTGAAACCTGCGTCTTCCATCGCATTCAATCCCCGGATGGTTATGCCGCCAGGTGTGGTGACCCTGTCGATCTCGGCCTCGGGGTGGGAGGAACGTGCTTCGGACAGCTCGACTGCTCCTTTAATGGTCTGATAGACAGCTTCTCTTGCTTCTGCCGGATACAAGCCCAGCTGGACGCCTCCCTCCATTGCCGCGCGGGCGTAACGCAGAGCGAAAGCCGTTCCGCAGGAGGCAACCATCATCCCGGCTCCGAGCCGCCTTTCGTCCACGATGAGCGTTTTCCCCAACTTGTCGAAAAGAGAAGTGACCAGTTCATCAGCACATCCTGTGATGGCTGAAGCGAATGTCATACTCTCTCCGATTTCTGCAGCGAGGTTCGGAATCACTGTATATGCAGCGGTGACGCCGGTGCCCGACAACCACTCGGCCATCTGGGATGAAGGAATACCTGCGGCCAGCGACAGCAGGACCTTCCCCGCAAGGCAATTCTTGATTTCATCCAGGACAGACTGGACCAGCCAAGGCTTTACGCCAAGTATGACTGTATCAGCATCCCTGGCTGCAGAGACGTTGTCCTGAGCCGTATTGATTCCGATGGTGGCATATTTGTGAAGCGTGGATGAGTGCGCAGTTGTGACTGTCACTGAGATTTCCTTTGCGAAGCGGTGCAATCCAAGCGCGACAGCGCCTCCCATATTCCCGGCTCCAATTATGGCAACTTTCTGCATATGATTGATTTATAAGCGTTAT